>DAISIS010000759.1:0-2060 GCA_036821925.1 Pirellulaceae bacterium | reverse complement strand
GGCCTGCCACCCGGCAGACTGCCGGCTACCCCGCCCCGCCGCTGTGTTCGTACACGGCATGCAGCAGTTCATCCACGTTCTTGAACCGTTTGTCGGTGGCCAGGGTTTCATCGAGGATGCGGCGGGCTTCGGGCTCGCTGTGTCCGAGCTGGGTGAGCAGCAGGAACGTATCCTGCACGACGTCGTGTTCGACCAGGTCGGAACGGACTTCGTCGCGGGCGGCGATGAGGGCGAACTTGCACATCTTGCGGCGGAGTTTGGCGATGATGCGTTCAGCGATGGCCGGGCCGATGCCGGGCAGCGCCGCGAGTCCCTTGGCGTCCTGGTCGGCGATCAGGGCGGCCACTTCGCGCACCGGGCGCACCATGGCGCGCAGCGCTTTGCGGACGCCCACTCCGTCGACGCTGCAGAACATTTCGAAGAACTCCCGTTCGATTTCTGTGAGGAAGCCGACCAGGCGTGGTGTCAGCCGGCCGTGGGCCGGGTTCCCTTCCATATAGTGCACCGTGTGCAGGCTCACTTCGTTCTGCAGCTGGTGCTGCAACTGCCGGCGCACGAACTCCGGGATGAGCACCTGGTAGTCGAAGGCACCGGCGACGATGGTGGCCGCGTCGTCGTGGACGCGGGTCAGAAGCCCTTGGATGCGTGTGATCACGAGAGCAGGACACTCCGTTTGGCGAGGTAGTGGTGGCAGACTGCGATGGCCAGCGCGTCGGCCACGTCGGGTGGTTCCGGCGGGGCGGCCAGCGACAGTTCGCGGCAGATGGCCTGCTGCATCTGCTGTTTGGTGGCCCGCCCGCTGCCGGTCAGCAGGCGTTTGACCTGGGTGGCGGCGTAGTGGTACACGGGGATCCGGGCCTCGGCGGCCGCCAGGCAGATTACGCCCCGCGCGTGCCCCATCAGAATGGCCGTCCGCGGCCGCTTATAATGGCTGTACAGTTCCTCCACCGCCATGGCCTGGGGGGTGAACGCGAGGAGCACCTCACGCATCCCCTGGTAGATCTCGGCCAGACGCGCTTCGAGCGTGGCGGCCGGGCGGCTGCGCACGACACCCGCTTCACACAGCGCCGGTCCTGCCGGACCTTGCTCCAGCACGCCGTAGCCGGTGATGTTGAGTCCCGGGTCGACGCCGAGCACGCGTGGCAGATGGTTCGTCGGTAACGATGTTGTGTCAGGCATGGTGTCCGCGGTTACAGCTGCCGCCAGAGGGTGCCACCCTTGCGGTCCTCCAGGGCGATCCCCAGGGCGGCCAACGCGTCGCGGATGCGGTCGGCGGTGGCGAAGTCCTTATGCTGGCGGGCCGCAGCACGCAGCTCGATCAGCAGTTCCATCAGCCGGGTGACCAGCGAACTCTCTGCCTCCGCTGCCGCGGGGGCCGCCGGCCGGGGGTGGCGGAAGAGTCCCAGCAGCGCCGCCAGCTCGCGCAGCGCACGGGCGCCGGTCTGGAGCGCCGCGACATGCGCCGGGTCGGGCCGCGCTGCATCTTCCAGCTGTTGCTGGTCGACATACTTGTTGAGCAGCCGGACCAGCTCGAAGAGATCGCCGATGGCGGCCCCGCTGTTGAAGTCGTCATCCATCTTCTCGAGGAACCCGGTGCGGGAGCGCTGGACCTCCTGCAGCCACGGGTCGGTCCCCGGGGCGAACTCTCCTGCGGTGCGGGTACGGGGGATCGCCAGCTCGTAGAAGCTGTGGCCGGTGACCCGCTGGTACCGTTCGAAGAACCGGTAGAATGTCTCCAGCGCCGCGCTGGATTCGGTCAGCGCCTCGTCGCTGAACACCACCGTGCTGCGATAGTGCGTGCGGAGCAGGAAGAACCGGATCTGTTCGCCGCCAAACCGCTCGATCATCGCGGCCAGGCCGCCGGCGCCGGCCGAGCGGCTCTCCTTTTCGGCGGTGGCCTGCTGGATCTGTTCGAGCGTCAGCTGGTCGCCGCCGGCGTGCTTCTCCCGCTCCGCCCGGCCCCCCACTTTGCCGGCCGCGGCGCGTTTGAGCAGTCCGTTGTGGAGCCAGTAGCGGGCCATCGGCCGGCCGTGGCAGCACTCGCTCTGGGCGATCTCGTT
>DAISIS010000758.1:0-2062 GCA_036821925.1 Pirellulaceae bacterium | reverse complement strand
CGGCGTGAACTCCAGCTGCCACGCACGCGTGATGTCAAAACGCGTGCAGACTCGTTCCCAGCGGTCGGGATAGGTCAGCGCAAACTGGATCGGCAGCCGCATGTCGGGCGGGCTGAGCTGGGCAATGACCGAGCCGTCGCGATACTCCACCATCGAATGCACGATCGATTGCGGATGGATCACCACTTCCAGCTGCTCGGGGCGCAGATCGAACAGCCACCGCGCTTCCACGATCTCCAGCGCTTTGTTCATCATCGTGGCCGAATCGATCGTCACCTTGGGACCCATGTCCCAGGTGGGATGGTGCAGCGCCTCGGCGACGGTGACGCGCGCCAGCTGCGCGGCCGTGTACGCGCGGAATGGCCCGCCGCTCGCCGTCAGAATCACCCGCTGCACGTCTTGGCGGCGCCCGGCGTGCAGGCACTGGAAGATCGCGCTGTGCTCGCTGTCGACCGGCAGGATCGTGGCGCCGCGGCGCTGCGCCAGGTCCATCACTAGCGGGCCGGCCGCTACCAGCGTCTCCTTGTTGGCCAACGCCACCGTCTTGCCGGCGTCGACGGCGGCCCAGGTGCCGGTCAGTCCGGCACTGCCCACAATCGCCGACACCACCACGTCGACTTCCTCCCGCCGCACGATTTCACACAGCCGGTTGTGGCCCAGCAGCGCTTCGGTGCCCTGCGGCAGCCCGCTCCAGTCGTGCCCGGCACTGGCCGCTGCGTCGGTCGCAATCACCCACCGCGGATGGTGCTCCCTCGCCTGACGCGTCAGATTGTCCAGACGTTGATGCGCCGACAACGCCACCGCTCGCAGACGCCCGCGACTGGCGCGAATCACCTCGAGCGTATTGCAGCCGATGCTGCCGGTCGATCCGAGGATGGCCACGTTGCGTGTATGATCTGGCATGGCGGTTGGTAGCTCGGGCCTCGGTGCCTCACGCGGCACCCAACAGTCGTGGGTGCGATCGGTTCGGTTGCCGGATCCCGGGCGCGGTGAAACAATGTACGCGTGCTCAGGCGTGCGCGCTGGTCGGACTGCAGGCTCGTCCGGACAGCCGCACCGGATTACCGGACCGGATGACCGGACAGTGGTTCCTAAACGCTTGCGAATTTTAGTTTTGCGGTGTCCAGGCGGCAACCCGTTCGGAGGCCGGCGGCCGGAGCCGGTCGCGCAGCTCCGCATTGTATAATACTTCAGCAGGATGTATGCGGCCGGTGTGCCGTATGCTCGGATAGTCACAAAAGGGGGGGGCTCCCGATGAATCAGGACGACCGCACCGGCCGCAAGGTACCCGACTCGAAGTCGGGTGGCCAGAGCGTCATGCTCTACGTGGCCGCTGCCGCGGTGGGGATCAGTCTGCTGGTCATGCTGCTGGTCAAGAACTCGGCGACCGTGATCAGCTACCAGCACCTGCTGCAGCTGATCGACGCCAGCGCCACCTCTCCGGACGGATCGATCGAGATCCAGCAGCGGCAGAATGAGCGTGACCAGCGGTGGCGGCTGAGCAACCTGCGGGACGTCAAGATTGGCGACCGGGTGGTGCGGGGGCTGGTCGACATCGAGCGGCTGGACGAGCCGGCGGCGAAGAACAATCCGCGGCGTGACGTGTCGTTTCAGGCGTTCTTCACCAAATCCGACATTGTCTCTGCGGAGCTGAAGACGAAGCTGCAGGCCACCAGCCTGGACTGGACGTACGATCCGGAGCCGAGTCCGTGGCGGGCCTACATGCCCATGCTGTTGTTTACCGGTGTGCTGATCGTGTTCTTCATCCTGATGATGCGGCGGTTGGGCGGGGCGGGATCGCCCATGCAGTTCGGGCGCAGCCGGGGCCGTCTTTATGCGCTGGAAGATCTGGGTGTGACGTTTGACGATGTGGCGGGCATCGATGAAGCGGTGGAGGAGGTTCGCGAGGTCGTGGACTTCCTGCAATCGCCGGAAAAGTACCAGCGGCTGGGCGGTCGCATCCCGAAGGGAGTGCTGTTGGTCGGTCCGCCCGGGACGGGCAAGACGCTGCTGGCCAAGGCGATCGCCGGGGAAGCGGGGGTGCCGTTTTTCAGTCTCTCGG
>DAISIS010000757.1:0-2062 GCA_036821925.1 Pirellulaceae bacterium | reverse complement strand
CAATGCACGCAATCGATGGAGACGTCATCCGTCTGATCCTATCACTGGTCCAACCTGCAGGCAGCCAATACAACACCGCCGCCCGGTGCTGCCCGGTGCTGCCCGGCAGCGGCGCGAACCGGCGCTCACCCGCGCAGACCACAATGCTACGGAAATCCAGACACTCTCACAATGTGTCGCCCGGGGGGAGGAAGACGTCGGCCGGGCGCCGGCACTGCCCGCCGGGCCTCGGGCGGCCTCCCAGCCTGCAGCCTGCAGCCTCGCGGCCTCGCGGCCTCGAAAAAACCCAAAATGACCTGGACGCCTGGCGTCGCTTGTGCGACACTCCGGCCCACTTTTCGCGACGCAGCGTACCGGGGCGCTGCGCTCACTTCGTCTGACAAGCGCTGGTTGGGCCGCACAGTCGGTAACGTGCACACAGGAGTGGTACCGTGAATAGGCGACGTTGGATGGTGGTGGCTGGCGTGGTCGCGATGGCAATGGGCAGCTCATTGGCGGCCGCGGAGAGCTGGAGTCTGTCGAAGCTCGTTCCGTTCCAGAAGTCATCGGCGAGCAAACGAGCGCATGCGTCCGTGTCGGACAAGGACCGCGGCAGCTGGATGCCCAAGATGTCGCTCCCGAGCTGGGGTTCGACATCCCGCGCTCCGGCCAAATCCAAGACACCGTCGACGCTCACCAAATTGAACCAGGGGACCAAGGATTTCTTTGGAAAGACCAAGGACGTGCTGATGCCCTGGAGCAAGCCGGCGAAGAAGTCGGCGACCCGACCGGCGTCGGCCAAGAAGACGTCGCAGACTCCCTGGTACAAGGCGTGGATCCCGCAGCAGAAGCCGCCGGAGAAGAAACCCATGTCGGTGAGCGACTTCATCGGCCAGGATCGGCCCGAGTTCTGATGTCGGGCGGGCGGGGCGGGGCCCGCCCAGGCCAGCCGGGAGAGCGGGGGGGCGCGGCCGCACCCGCGGCGGCACAGGCCGCTCCACATTCGCTCCCGTGACGTCGATCGCGGCAACCACTAGAATAGTGGTCCATGGCGACTGACTTGATCTTGGGAACGGCCGGGCACATCGACCACGGCAAGACGTCTCTGATTCGTGCGTTGACCGGCGTGGACACGGATCGGCTGCCGGAGGAGAAGCAACGCGGCATCACGATCGACCTGGGTTTCGCTCAGCTGCGTGTGGGCGCGTACTGCCTGGGGATCGTCGACGTACCAGGTCACGAGCGGTTTGTGCGCAACATGCTGGCGGGCGCCACAGGCATCGACCTGGCACTGCTGGTCGTAGCGGCCGACGATTCGCTCAAGCCGCAGACGCGCGAGCACTTCGACATCCTCCGCCTGCTCAACCTGCAGGCGGGAGTCATCGCGATCACCAAGTGTGATCTGGCCGACGGGAGCTGGATCGATCTGGTGGAGGACGAGATCCGCGAGTTTGTGCGGGGCTCGTTTCTCGAATCGGCGCCGCTAGTGCGTACCAGCAGCGCGACTGGCGAGGGGCTCGACACCTTGCGCGCGGAGCTGGAGCGGGCGGCCCGGCAGGCGGCCGCCCAACGCGACGCCGACGGGACCGAGGCCCCGTTCCGGATGGCGATCGACCGGGCATTCACGCTTGCGGGGCACGGCACGATCGTCACGGGCAGCGTCAGCAGTGGCCAGGTGCAGGTGGGGGACGAGTTGGCGATCGAACCGGGCGCGCTACGCGTGCGGGTGCGGGGGCTGCAGAATCACGACCAGCCGGCGCAGCAGGTGCATCGCGGCCAGCGGGCGGCGGTCAATCTGGCGGGGGTCCACCACGCGGGCATTGAGCGCGGTCAGGAACTGGCCACCCCCGGTCACCTGCAGCCCAGCCGCGTCCTGACGGTGCGGCTGCAGGCGGTCCCCGGCGTGCCCCGCCCCATCAAGAATCGCTGCCGGGTGCGGGTGCACCTCGGAACGGCCGAGTTGCTCGGGACGCTGGTTCTGCTCGACGCCGACGCGCTGGGACCGACCGAGTCGGCCTACGCACAGCTGCATCTGGTCCGGCCGGCCGTGGCGACCTGGAGTCAACCGTTTGTCATCCGCAGC
>DAISIS010000756.1:0-2080 GCA_036821925.1 Pirellulaceae bacterium | reverse complement strand
CATGTTCGTTCACCCTCCGCGTCTGGCACAACTGCCCACCATCCTACCCGACCCCGGGCGCGGTGTCCAAACACCACTCCATCACGGCGCCGACGCGTCGGGGGGCGCTGCTGCGGGAGGCTGAGGCACAGGTTGCCCGACGGTGGGAATACAGTAGCGTGTTTCCCGGCAGCCGAACGTGGTGCAGAGCCCGTTGTACTGCCAGCAGTCCAGGTGATGCGGCGTGAAGCAGCGGCGACAGTAGACCATGTCGTGCACGATCTTCTCGCCGCAGATCGGGCAGACCGGCTCCTCGACCGGCACCGCCTGGTCCGCCTCTCCCAGGAACTCGATCCCCTCGCTGCGTGTGAGCAGCGCCTGATCGTAGAGCTCCACACACAGCTGGGTGAACTCCTCCAATTCGTCCACCCGTCGCGGAGTCAGCGACTTCTCCACCATCAGCTGACCGTGGCGGATGGAGATCCACAACCGCGACGGGCGCGGGCTGCACGCCAGGCGGTTGATCTGCCAGCGCACGCCGTCGCTCAACAGCCGCTGGCTTTCTTCGACGCTGCGCCCGAGGACCAGGAAACGCCGGTGGAAATCGTCGTCGCCCGTCAGGCACTCCCGCTGGTGGTCGGCGGTCGTCAGCGCGTCCGCGCCGCGCGTCGCCAGCTGCCAGTCGGTCTGAGTATCGGGCCACTGTGCCTGCAGCTGTGTGGTCGGTTGGCTGCTGCGCGACCCGGGGGTCACGCAGAACCAGGCCTCGCCGTGGCGGAACCGGGTGCTGCAGCGGCCCAGCAATCCGCCGCGCTGGAAGACCCCGCCGAACCGCTGTGTCAGCAGTTCATACGCTCGCCCCTGGCCGTGTGGCGCTGCACCGAGCCCGACGCCAGTGGCCATGACGACGAGGAACAGGAAGAGCAACAGCAGCACGAAGCACTCCATCGGGGCGCTCCTTGTATGAGCAGTCTGGTGGCCACCGGTCCGTTGCTGTGCGGGGGTGTTGCACGCGACGGGCGGCGCGGTGCGGCGGCTCAGTCTGCAGGCGGTTCTTCTGTCGGCTGCACGATATCGTCGTTCGCGGCCCGCCTGGGTCCCAACAATGTGTAGCCACCGGCCAGTGCGGCCAAGGCTGCGACGAGCAGGCTCCCCAGGTACCACTTCCAGCGCGCCAGCCACGCCAGGATGTTGATCTCGGTCTCCGCTTCTTCACCGGTCGCCCCTGCATATTGGGACCACTTGTCTTGCCGATCGCTGGCCTGCCGGCGCGCCTGCGCACGCTCGGCCTGCAGACGCTCGACCGCAGCCGTCAGCTCCTGGTTCTTGCTCATCAGCGTCTGCAGCTTGTGGGCTGCCTGCTCCTGACTGCTGGCCAGTTCGCGCACCTGGGCGAGCAGGCCCAGGTTGGACGCCTGCAATTCCTCATTCCGCTGGCGTTCCTGCTCCAGCGTCTGGACGACGCCGTCGGGAGCTGCGTCGAGTTGGCCGATGACGCGGTCGAGCAGCGCGCGCTGCGCGGCGAGATCCGAGCTGGCCGCCGCCTGCGCGGCAGCCGGCGCTGGCGACCTGCCGCTGTCCGGCGCAAGGGTCCGCCAGGCGATCAGGGCGACGACCAGGAACTGCAGGGTCAGCATGCCCAGCACGGCCGCCGTCAGCGAGGCCTGTTTCGGCTCACCCACGTGGACGACGGTGGGGGGATAGACGCCCGGAAGGTGACTGTAGCGCGGGTCGCTAGGCATGAGAATCTGGCCCTCCAATTGAGCGGCATACGCCTGAAGTTCGGGTAAGCGGAAGCGGGAGCCGGTCAGGTAGAAGCCACGCGTGAGCCGCGTCCGCCGCGGGCCCCGGGTCGTCCACTGGAAGAACGCCCGTTCCTGCTGGCAGGGGTCGACGACCAGCGCCACGTCCAGCGACCTGTTGAAGAAATGGCCGCAGATGAACGTGTCCATGCCGGACAGGAACACACCCCAGCCGGGGTGCGTGTGGTACCAGCCCACCATCTGCAGGTCGGCCGGAAACGCATCCCGCTGCCGCGTGATTTCCGCCCAGGTCTCGTGGGTGAATTTGAAGCTCCCCTTGGAGTGCTCGTAGTGTTCGG
>DAISIS010000755.1:0-2081 GCA_036821925.1 Pirellulaceae bacterium | reverse complement strand
CGGCGAGCAGCCCGTCGAGCGCGACCTCCGCGCGCAGCGTACCGTTCGTGCGCGCGTACAGCGCCGAGGCCAGGAGCCGCGCTGACTCGGTCAATTTGCGGTCCTGGTGGATCGCCAACAGCACCGGATGCATATTTCCTCACTCACCGCCGCAAAATCGCTCTGCGGCCTTTGTAACGGCTGTTACGCGGCATCGTAGGCTCGATCCCCACCCCGCCAGAAAGCGCATTTTTCAGCCTGTCCAGCCTTCGCGCGGGCCCGTGGCCGCTCTCATTCACTAACAATATCTTAGGCATCGAGAGACGTGATTCGCGCCGCCCGGACTGCTCGTCGCCCCATAGCGGCACCGGCCCCACCTGGCCGCCCGCCCACCTGGCCACATCCGCCGGCACAGGCGACGAGACCACCACCCCCGCGCGCAGCAGCACGTACAGCGCCCACTTGTACTGTCGGCTGCGCACCAGGAAGTACGCCACCTTGCTCGTGATCCCCCGCCCCGCGATCGGGATGTGCGCCCGCTTCAGCGCCCGCTCCGCCTCCATCCCCGTGCTGTGCTTCCGATCCACCTCAATCCGCTTCGTACCACCGTCCACGCGCAGGCCGCCCACCTTGCGCCCCTTGTGGCTCCGCCGCCTGGGCCACCAGCTCGTCAGCGACCACACGAAACCCTGCACCCGATTTATCCAGTCAAACAGGTTCAGGAAGTCATCCAGGTTCATCGGCGCATAATCTCGATGACCGTCCAGACGAACACCGCCAGCAGAAGGATGGCCCCTGCCACGCGAAACGGCGGGTACAGATCCTGCAACAGCAGATAGAACGTGAATCCGACGATGAAAACGTAGGCGCGATCCTCAGAAGTCATGCGTCACCGTCCCTCTCAAAGTTTCTCTCTGGCGTTGTCGGCCAGAACTCGATCTCGATGCGCCACCACATGCCACACAACGGGCACTGGCATGGCACGACTGACGGCAAGAGATTTTCGATTGCTTCCACCACCGACTCTCGCCCACAACTTGGGCAGTAGAAGGTCGCGGTGCTTGGCGATTTCTGTTTCACGTCACTCTCCCGCCGCGTCCTGTGGGCGCTTACCGCCCTTTTTGCAACCGCTCTTGCGGTGACGCACCAGCCAGTGTACGGCAACCCACTGGCCGCACTTGGCGCATCGCACGTACTCGTAGGTATAGCCCTGCTTCAAGACAGAGCCTCTTCCAGTATTTTCGCCATCAGCACGGAGATTACGTCATCATCGGCGGGGTCTGTGCCTCCTTGCGTGAAAGTGTTGTGCGCCGCCTGGATGATGTCGAGTAACTGTTCGATGCGTTCGCCCTGCGCGGCGATGATGGCCCGTTGCTCATTGATGAGCTTGGTTCCAGCATTCCCGGCCTCAATCCACTGGATGATCTCGGCGCGCAAGGCACTCTCGCCGGGCCGGGTGTTCCACTTCTCGATGGCGCCGCTTTCGCCCAGATCCCAATCGCCCACTGCATCGCAGGCGTTGCACTCGACGGCGTACCACGTCCGCGCGTGTGGCGTATCTCGGTATTGCACGTCCAAGATGACGAAGGGGGCTTTGCCGCCACAGAACGGGCACGGCTTGAGTTCGTCAAACATGGTTAACCTCCGTGTGCTTCCTGTTCAGCCAACCGCATCCGCTCATGCTCGGCCCATTCCTGTTCGACATCTTGCAGTTGGATTTCCGCGCCGACCAGGGCGAGCGCCAGTCTGCCAAGATTGCCAAAACGGGACAGCATTGCGTGGAGATCGTTGGCCCGCCACTCAACGATCATTTGGTCACGCGATGGTAGGGTTGCGATCAGGGCCTTGATTTCAGCGAGGGTCTGCATTGCTTCTTCGAGTTGTTCGTTCACGTCAAACTCCTACCGCGCTCAGTGCGGCCCGGCAGATTGCCAGCGGTGCGGTTTCGGCCCAGGCGCTCCGGTTTGGGCCGTCGCCGCCGTTCAGTTCGATGTCGCAGCGCCAGTTGCCGGTGTCCGTGCGGACGAGCCGCGTGTAGAACAGCGGCCAGGTAAAATGCTCCAGGACGCGCCAGGCGTGTGCGATGTTGGTGCTGGGGCGAA
>DAISIS010000754.1:0-2097 GCA_036821925.1 Pirellulaceae bacterium | reverse complement strand
GGCCCCTCACATCGTGCTGATAGGGGGTCGCGTAGCTGGCCCCCGGCCACTCGACACACTCCTGGGTCAGCCGGTCCAGTTCGTCATAGCCGTAGGTCGTGGCATTTCCCATCGGATCGACGACCGCCGCCAGCCGGCCCCACAGATCGGACGTGAACTGTGTCGTGTCTCCGTTGGCATCGGTGATGCTGGTCTGGTGCGACTGCGCGTCGTACGTGTACCGTGTGGTATGGCCCAATCCATCTGTCTGCGACACGATATTGCCAGCCAGATCATAGGTGGTGTAGGTCGTGCCGCACAGCTCGACGACCCGGACGGCGTCGGCCACCACGTTTCCACTGCCGGCCCCCGGCGCCAGCTGCACCGACAAGGTGTCACCCGCGACAGTCACGACGGCCAACCGCTGCCAGGCGCGCTGGCCGGCCAGCACATCCGCAGCAATCTGCTGCTGGTCCACGGCAACTGGCGGGGCGAGCGGTCCGGTCGAGTCGCAGATCTGAAACGCGACGTCCGGCGCGTGGCCGGGGTCGGGCTCCCAGGTGGCCAGCACTTCGTACGTGCGTCCGGCTGTCAGCCCGGTGAACGACCAGGTGGCATGCACTGGGTTGACCGCCTCGGCCGCCGCCACCTGCTGCGACTGCTCGAAACCGCCAGGGACCACCTGCCAATCGCCGGCCAACTCCGCCTGGCGGTCGTCCCGCGTCTGGCTGAACGGGTCCTGGCCGGCCGGCAACGGCGGTTGCACTGAAGTTTGGCGTCCGAGCAGATCGTAGCCGTAATGTGTCGACCGGCCCGCCGCGTCCGTCTCGCTGGCCAGCCTTCCCAGCGGGTCATACGTGTACCTGCGTGTGACGCCGTCTTCCGTCACTGCGACCGGTCGGCGGAACGCGTCGTAGGCCACCAGCGTCGTGTGACCGTCGCTGGTACATGTGCCGATCACGTTCCCCATCACGTCGTAGTCGGTCCGCACTTCGGGCACTTGGCCAGCGATGGAGGGCAGTCGGCGCAGCACTTCCCGCCCGAAGTCGTCACACACGTAGCTGGTGCGCCGCCCCAGCGGATCAACGACCGATGTGACGGCACCCGTAACGGCGTACTCGAACCGTGTGACAGGCGTTCCCATACCCTCCACCGCAGGATCGGTCACCATCACCAGGCGTCCCAGCCGGTCGAACTCGTATTCGGTCCAGCACCCGGCCGGGTCGCGAACGAAACGCAGATTCCCCACGGCGTCGTAGTAGTAATACGTCACCGGCCGCGTCGCCGCGGAGGCGGGGAGCGGATCCGCCTGCATCACCAGACGCCCCAGCTCATCGTACGCGTAGTCAGTCTGTCGGTAGACAACCGTCGCCGTTCCATCGCCGACCCCGACTCGCCGCTGGATGACCTGACCGCCCCGATCATATGTTGTGACTTCTTCGCGCACCGCGCTCCCCGCTGTGCTCTCGACGGTCTTCCACGGCCGGTTCAGTCCGTCGTAGAAGGTCGTCCGGACCAGCACGCGGCCCTGATCGAGATGCTGGCACTCCTGCACCTGATTCCCCACGACGTCATAGTGATAGGTTGTTTCCGGCGCCGCCAACGGCCCGCATCCATCCGGATCCGCTTGCGTGACGCGCGTGAGCCGGCCGAGCTGATCGTAGCTGCGGGATGTAACGAGCACGGCGGTCGGTTCGGCCGCGTTCCACTGCTGCTCTGTGCGCAACGTGCCATCCAGGTTGTATTGGCGCGTGGTGATCTGGCGACCGACCGGCGCTGCCCCATCCGGATCGGGCGATGTGATGCGGCACACGCGGTCCTGCAGATCGTACTGGTACTCCACGGTCAGCCCATCCGGCCGCGTCTCGGTGAGCACGTTGTCGCGCGCGTCGCCGAAGATCACGTCGCCGAATGCCGATCCAGTGACGTTGACGGCCCAAGGGAGCTTATCGGGATCCACGTTGGTTCCCGCACCGGTGCCGAGATTGACGTTGATAGCCGCAGTCGCGGCGCTCGCGTCGAGCGTCCCGATGACGCCAAACTGCACCGTGTGATCCACGCTTGCGCCGTGTCCATCGGAGGCTGTCACGACAAAGCTGTCGGTGCCGGCATAATCCT
>DAISIS010000753.1:0-2101 GCA_036821925.1 Pirellulaceae bacterium | reverse complement strand
GCCATGTCAGCCAATGCGAGCCGTTCCAGCGGCTGGTCAACCAGGGGATGATCCTGGGCGAGATGGAGTTCACCGGATACCAGACTGACGACGGGCAGTGGGTCAGTGCGGGGCAGGTAGCGCGCGACGCGGCAGGTCGCCCGGTGGCCCGGCCGTCGGGGCGGGAGGTGACCGAGGTGTCGGTGGCGGCCGATCAGGTGGAGAAGCAGGGGGAATCGTTCGTGCTGCGTGCCGACCCGGCGATCGGTGTCGACAGCCGCGCGTTCAAGATGTCGAAGAGCCGCGGCAATGTCGTGAATCCGGACGAGATCGTGCGCGAGTTCGGCGCCGATGCGCTCCGGCTGTACGAGATGTTCATGGGGCCGTTGGAGGCCACCAAGCCGTGGAGCATGCAGGGGGTCAAGGGGGTGCGGAGTTTCCTCGACCGGGCGTGGCGGATGATCGTCGACGACCGCGCGGAACCGCTGACACGCAACGCGTGCGTCCAGGAGGTCGAGCCGACGGAGGAGCAGAATCGGGTGCTGCACCGTACGATCCTGGCCGTCACACGCGATATCGAACAGCTGCAGTTCAACACGGCGATCGCCCGCCTGATGGAGTGTGTCAATTACTTCACCAAGGCGGCGACCCGGCCGCGGCGGGCCATGGAGTCCTTTGTGCTGCTGTTGTCCCCCTTCGCGCCCCATCTGGCCGAGGAATTGTGGGCAGCGCTGGGCTACTCCGCATCGCTGGCATATGCGCCCTGGCCGGTGTACGACGAGTCGCTGACGCGCGAGAACACGGTCGAGGTGCCGGTGCAGATCGGGAAGAAAGTACGGGCGAAGATCGCAGCGCCGGCCGACGCGACGCCGGCGCAGCTGGAGGCGGCGGCCCGGGCGCACGACAAGGTGGCCGCGATCCTGGCTGGCCAGCAGATTGTGAAAGTCATTGTGGTACCCGGGCGATTGGTGAATTTCGTGGTCCGGTAGATTCGTCCAGTAGATTCGTGGTCCAGTAGACTCGAACCGTGTGGATGCTAGAAAGGCGGACGCAAAGCCATGAAGAACGTGACAACTCTGGTGCTCGGCGGCGGACGCGGGTCGCGACTGTATCCTCTGACGAAAGTCCGCGCCAAACCGGCCGTGCCGCTCGCCGGCAAGTACCGCCTGATCGACATTCCGCTCTCCAACTGCATCAACAGCGGCCTCAATCGCGTGTACGTGCTGACCCAGTTCCTGTCGGTCAGTCTGCACCGCCATATCCGCTTGACCTACCGGTTCGACAACTTCTCCGGCGGCTTCGTGGAACTGCTGGCCGCGCAGCAGACGGCGGACGCGGGAACCGACTGGTATCAGGGGACGGCGGACGCGGTGCGGAAGAACATCCGCTACATCGAACAGCACGGCACGGAGTACGTGCTGATCCTGTCCGGCGATCAGCTGTATCGCATGGACTACCGCGACATGCTGGCTACGCACCAGCAGTCGGGTGCTCAGGTGACGATCGGGGCGATCCCCGTCACGCGGCAGGCGGCCCGCGCGTTCGGGATCATGCGGATCGATCCGACCGGGCGGGTCGGCGGGTTTCTGGAGAAACCACAGACGGACGATGAGATCAACATGGTCCGGCTGGACCCCGCGTGGATCGACCGGCACGGCATTGCCAGCGGCGGGCGGGAGTGTCTGGCCAGCATGGGGATCTACGTTTTCAACCGCGATTTTCTGCTGGAAGTGCTCAAGAAGACCACCTACCAGGACTTCGGCAAGGAGGTCTTTCCGGCCGCCTTCCGCAGTCGGCATGTGCAGGTGCACCTGTTCGACGGCTACTGGGAGGATATCGGGACCATCCGCGCGTTCTATGAGGCCAACCTGGCGCTCGCTCAGCCGAACCCGCCCTTCCAGCTGGTCAGCCCCACCGCGCCCGTGTACTCGCGCGCTCGATACCTCCCCCCGTCATTGTTCGAAGGCGCGCAGATCAAGGGCAGTCTGATCGCCGACGGCTGCCGTATCGGCAAGGGCGCTGTGATTGAAAACAGTGTCCTCGGGCTGCGGTGCCTGATTGGCGAGAACGTCACGATCCGGAATTCCATCGTGATGGGTGACGATTACTACGAAGAGCCGGA
>DAISIS010000752.1:0-2106 GCA_036821925.1 Pirellulaceae bacterium | reverse complement strand
CCTGGCGGCTCACTTCAGCTGGATCACTGACAGTGTGCACCGGGGGTCATACTGCTGGTTGATCGCGCCCGGGATGGGCCAGTCCATATTGCTGACGATCAGTTCGCGGCCGCGCAGGAGCGTTTCACAGGGCTGATCCATGCCGCCATCCTGGCCGTCGGTGTCGCCGCTCTGGGCCAGAGTCTTGACCGTGCCGTCAGGCAACACCATCTGCACGGCGTTCTGCCGCGAGTCGGCTACGTAGATGACGCCGGTCTGCGGGTCGAACATCAGGCCATCGGCGCTCTTCATGAAGTCTGCCCGCGCGAAGATCTGGTTGGAGGTGACCTTGCCGTTGCGATCGAACGTCATGCGATGCACGGTGCCATCGGCGAAGTTGCCAATGTACAAGTTCCCCCGCTTATCGAAGCACAATCCGTCGGCACCCAGCTGCACGACAGGATCGTGCACCTCGATCGCGCCGAGGAAATGCGGGTCCTTCGTTTCGTCGGCCGCCAGTTCGACCGGTGCGCCGTCGAGTTCATCGAGCTTGAACCGCAGCACGCCGCTGATCGCCGGTTGGGCCGTCTTGTCAATCATCGTGTCGCTGACGTACAAGTAGCCGCCGTGGCAGATCACCGCATTCGACACGTGAGTTCCGACCACGACCGGCTTGATGTCCGCCGGCTGCCCATCCTTCATGACGATCCGCAGCACCCGCGACTGGCGCTCGCCCGTCATCTGGTAATCGGCCAGGAACAGGTCGCCGGACGGTGCCACGCAGACACCCAGCGAGCCGACCGGCTGGCCAGTCACCGGATGGTTCGGCAGCTGCATCAACTCCGAGACGCTGTTGTCGGGCGCGATCCGGACCAGGTACGCGCCGACGCTCAAGTCGTTGAAGTTCGGCACTGACAGAATAATGTCCCCGTTGGGCAGCAGGGCCATGCCATCGGGCGTGTTGTAGTGCCCGGTGAGTTCCAGGAAGAGCTTTGGTTGAGCCGGCTTCGGCACCGCGGTCCCCTGCGCGAATCCTTGGGCAGCAATGGTCCAGCCGACCAGGCTGGCGGCTACACACAAGCGGACGATTGGCGATCTGAACATCACGACGTACCTCACTTTGATTGCGACTTCACGTATCAGAACCACGACAAGCAGGCAGCGCTGCCGGCCGCCAGACCACGCGGTCTGCCTGGCTCGCGGGCCGCCTGTCCCACTGTACCACACCCGCTTGCTCAGGCGAACTTCCGACGCTGGCGTCCGAGCGCATCCGCCGCGAACATGGCGTCCAGGACGTCGGCGGCGGTGACCGGGAACGGGTGATTGTGGCACAGCGATCCGGGGCCGGCGCAGGCGTCGGCCAGCTCCTGCAGCCGCTCCCGCGTGACTCCCTTGAGATTGAGTTCCTTGAAGGTCACGGGCAGTCCGATCTCGATCTCGAAATCGACGATGTCGGCCTTCTCGTCGGCATCCATCTCATCATCCAGGCACAGTTGGGTGACAATGCCGAAGGCGACCTTTTCGCCGTGCATCAGCCCTTTCTCCTGGCATTCCGGCACGTTTGACAGCAGGTTGCCGATCATGTGGGCGGTGGCCAGGCCGCCGCTCTCGAATCCCAGTCCGGAGAGCAGCACATTCGCCTCGACGACTTTTTCGACCGCGGGGGTGACGACGTGCAGTTCCACGTCCCGCCGGGCGTCCAGGCCGTATTCCAGCAAGGTTTCGAAGCAGAGTCGGGCGATGGCCATGGCCGCCATGGTGGGCGCGCCGCCGGCGATGTTCGGCGCCCGGGACTTGAAGGCCGCCTCCGCCTCCACCCAGGTGGACAAGGCATCTCCCATCCCCGCCACAAAAGCGCGGACCGGCCCATTGGCCACGACCTGCGTATCGACCAGGACGAGGTCCGGATTGGCGGGCCAGCATTCGAAGCCGACGAAATTATGGTTCTCGTCATACCACACCGACGCGGCACTCGTGGGCGAATCGTTGGAGGCGATGGTGGGACAAGTGACCATAGCCAGCTGCTGGTCCACCGCGACGGCTTTGGCGACGTCGAGCACCTTGCCGCCGCCGATGCCCCCAGCCACATCGGCCTGCCCTTGTGCCGCCAGCGCACCGACCCGCGTT
>DAISIS010000751.1:0-2132 GCA_036821925.1 Pirellulaceae bacterium | reverse complement strand
CATAGTCGAACCACTCCGCGCGCCGTATATTGCACTGTCGCAATGGGAAAGGAACGCCAATGAAGATCTACACCCGGACCGGAGACCTTGGCGAAACGGGCCTCTTGGCCGGCCCGCGCGTCGGAAAAGACATCGCCCGCATCGAAACCTACGGCACGGTCGACGAATTGAATGCGGCGATCGGCGTCGTCCGGGCGGAAGACTTGCCCGAATCAATCGATCGGCTGCTCGATCGGGTGCAGCACGAACTCTTCGAAGTCGGCGCGGAACTGGCCACTCCCGATCCCGTGTCGCGCGGCCTGCGGAGGAATCTTGGCTCGGTCGGCAGCCCTGGTCATTTCGGCGTGTACCAGTCCCTTCATCGTGATTGCGGTGACGGCCACCCTGCTGGTGCTCCGCCTGCACCCGTCGCCCGCCCAGTTGCTGCTCTGGGGGGGCATCTGTCTCGTGTGCGGGGCGGGGCTGCCTTTCCTGTTCGTCTTCTGGCTCTGGCGCCGGGGCCACGTCACGGACGTCCACGTCGCGATCCGCAAGCAGCGCAGCGTCCCCTTCGGGGCGGCGCTGGTGAGCATGGCTATCGGCGTGGTGGCGCTGTACGTGGCGCGGGCCCCCCGCGAGCTGGTGGCATTGGGCTGCGTCTATCTGGTCGTGGGGCTGGTCCTGACGCTGGTGTCGCTGTGGTGGAAGATCAGCGTACACAGCGCGGTCCTGGCGACCTGTGCCGTCGCCCTCGGGCTCCTGGGCTACCCGGCCGCATGGTACGGGCTGCTCGGGGTGCCGCTGGTGCTGTGGGCCCGGGCCTACCGCCAGCGGCACACGGTGCTGCAGGGGCTGGTGCCGGCGCTCCTGGGCGTCGTCCTGACCCCGCTGGTCTACGGGGCCGCCCTGGCGCTGCTCCCGGGGCGCTAGTCTATAGTTCAGCACTTTCTCATTGCCATTTTGGGCGCTGTTAGGGCCTGACGTGGGGCTTGTGATTTTTGTCGATGTGGCCTGCGCAGCGCGACGTGCGTGAAATGCGGCCGCGTCTGACACGCCAGGCGCAGTTGCAGTTGCGTCTCGTGGACGGACACGGCCCCATAGCGGCGCCACGGCGTGGCTTTGCCCGCCATGCGTCGCCGCTGGCGTGGCCGCAAGGTCAATAGTTGCGTCAACGCGCAGGCCACGCCGGCCAGATGCACATGCCGCAACATCGCTTCGGGCAGCCGCACCTGGTAGTCGCCCAGACCGAAGTGCTGCTTGAGTTCGCGAAACGTCATCTCGATGGCGAACCGGTCGGCGTACAGCCCGGCGACTTCGCGCGGGGTGAGGCTCAGGTCGGTGCTCATCACCACGGCATCGTCTTTGCCGGCAGTGCGCAGGATGACGAAGCGCATCGGCAAGCCCGATACCCGATGTCGGCCCACCACGGAGGCGAGTTGGACCGGCGTGCGGCTTTGGTACAAAGCCACCGTCTGCGTGAAGTTCCGCTCGTCCGCCGCGCGCTCGGCTAACGACAGCGTCGCGCCCCACACGCGCGGGCGGCCACGCCGGGTCGGCGGGACGTACAGGTCATGCACCTGCGCATCGATCCGCCCGCGCACGATCGCGACGAAGTCATGCTCCGCACACCAGCGCAGCAGATGCTGGTCGGCGAAGCCCGCGTCGGCGACCACGGTGCGCACCAGATCAGGCGCCGAGGGCCACGGGAGGCTCTGGAGCAGCGCCAGCGCCACCTGGCAGGGCGTCCGATACTCGTCGGCCGGACAGCGCTGCTTCTGCCGGTAGAGCCCGAACGCGAGCGGCAGGCACATCGTGCGTCCGGCCACGCGCACCAGCAGTCCGACCATGAGCCAGTAGTGGCCCAGAATGTGCGTGCCGCGGCACCAGCCGCCATGCGTGTTGCGCTGCCACGCCACTCCCGGCATCCGCTTGCTGCTCTTCTCGACGATGGTCTCGTCGATGACCACGCACAAGCGGTGCCGTCCCTGGTCGTCAAGCCACAAGCCGCAGCGCTCCATGAGCAGTTGCAGCAGCCGCGCCGACAGGGCCTGCACCGACCAGCGGTAGGCCGACAGAAAGCGCGAGTAGTTGGTCCAATGACTGTCGCGCGGGTTGGTGCGGTACACGGTGGTGGCGGTCATCCGGCCCAGGCC
>DAISIS010000750.1:0-2135 GCA_036821925.1 Pirellulaceae bacterium | reverse complement strand
TTGTGTTCGGTGTTTCCTTGGCATTGGCGGGTTGGCTGTACGTGGCCCCGCCGACGATTCACTTGCGGCCTCAGGGGCCGGATGTGGCGTGTCATGCATTGGGTCCGGAGCAGTTTTCCTCGGTGAACCGAACACTGGGAATAGATGCCGATGTGGCAGTTCAAGACTTGATGAACACCTCTTTGGGTTTCGGCAGTGATAACCGGTTCAGTCCTGAGCAGCGAGCTACCACCTATTCCGAAGTGATGCTGGAGACTGTGGCCTCATGTCAGGATGCGCGTTTGAATCGGCAGGCGGCGATGATGTTGGCGTTGGCGGTGAGTCTGGGGGCCTTCGGCGCTGGCTTTTCGCTTCGCAGAACCCGGGTTGAGGCTGCGGAACCTCGCATGGAAGGGGAAGGCGAATGAGCCCGGCCTATGAGGAGTCCGACGCCCTGGTGGGTCGTTTGAAGCGAGCCGCGATCGACGTCCCGTGACCCGTCGCTCCCTGAGCCTGCCGAAGGGCTCAGTTCCGAAAACCGGCGTAGAAGACTGCGATCGCGAAGCCGAGCAAGGAATACAGCCCGAAGAACCAGCGCACTGGCGGCAGCACCGACTCGACCACACTCATCAAAGCCAAGACCGCGAGGCCCAGTCCCAGATACAACTCGTAGGCCGGGGCGGGAATGCCCAACGTCCCGGCTGCGGCGAGGATCAGGACGGCAACGCCGCCCAGAAACTCCAGGAGCCCACGAATGTGGGAGATCGCGGTACGCCAACGCGGGTAGGGAATCGAACGGCGTCCACCGCGGGGCGCGGGACGTACCTTCTCGATTCCGGCCAGCACGAACCACAGCCCTGTGACCGCTGCGACGTAGGCGTCGAGACCGATTGCGCTGAGCATTGCGCACCCCCTCTGGCCCGAGCAGTCTAGGGTGTTGAGGCCTGCTGAGCACAGAGGTGCTGTGGATAATCTGCTCAGCGATCAGGATTGCTGCGCTGGCGTTTGAGCTCGCTGCGTCGATGTTTGCTCAACAAGCGCCGCTCCACGGCGGCCCGACTGGGACGGGTCGGCCGGCGCGGCGGTGGTGGTGGGGTCAGGGCGGTCCGCAGGATGTCGGCCAGTCGAAGGCGTGCCTCGCGCCGGTTTCGATACTGCGAGCGAAAGACCGCCGAATCGACGGTGATGACGGTGCCGTCCAGCCGCGCGCCCAGCCGCGAGATCAGGCGCGCGCGCTGCGCTGGGGTGAAAGCTGCCGAGGCCGCGATGTCGAAAGACAGTTGCACTCGGGAATCTGCAGTGTTGACGCCTTGCCCGCCCGGGCCGGAGGCATGCGAATACCGCTCAGTCAGCTCTGCTGCTGAGATCAACACTCCGTCCGGGACGCCGGGCCCGGGCGCGATTCGCACGTCGAACACCGGACAAACCTAGCCGGATCGCCGCGCTGTCGGGAATGGGGGTTTGGGCAGCGTGGTTCGCTGCGTCTCCCCACACCCCGGTTCCCGGGCGTTCCCACCTCTCGTTTCCTGAGCGTTCCCACCTCTCGTTTCCCGGGCGTTCCCACCTCTCGCTTCCTGAGCGTTCCCGCCCTCCGTTCCCTGAGCTTGTCGAAGGGCGCCTTTTGGGGCTTCGACAGGCTCAGCCAGCGGGGTGGTGGGGGCCTCGACAGGCTCAGCCAGCCGGGTGGTGGGGGCTTCGACAAGCTCAGCCAGCGGGGTGGTGGTTCAGCCAGCGGGCGGCGGCTCAGTGAGCGGGGTCAGGAACCGCCTCGGGGTCGTGCTTGGGAAGGAACGCCGCTCCCAGGATGGTGAGCAGCCACAGGCAGCCGACGACCAAGAAGGAAGTCCGAGCACCGGTGGCGAGTGCTGCGGCAGACTCAGGGTTCACCGTGGCGGCGCTGACCGTGGCCATGATGGTGACGAACAGCGCTGTGCCGGCAGCTCCGGCGACCTGCTGGACGGTGCCGACCATGGCCGAGCCATAGCTGTAGAGCTGGTGGGGCAACGCCGCCAGGGTCGTGGTGAACAGCGGCGTCATCATGAACGCCAAACCCAGGCTCATCACCAGGTTGGCGATCAACAGATGCCACCACTGCGTTGCGGGCGAGATCGTGGCGAAGATCGCAAACGCGCCGGTCACCACCACCGCGCCGGGAA
>DAISIS010000749.1:0-2137 GCA_036821925.1 Pirellulaceae bacterium | reverse complement strand
TAAGACTCTTTCATTCTCAACTCCAAGCCGGTTTATCCCGGCGCTTTCCGTGCTCCTGCTCGTGCTCGTCACTCGTTGCTCGTGATTCGGGAGGAGGCCCGACGCCACCAGGCGCGCGCAAGCAGTGCGGCGTGTGGTCTGCCAACCCACGCGGCTGGGGCGATGCTCGAATGAATGGAGGGGGGGAGGCGCAGCGCGCGAGCGACGAGCACGAGCACGAGCACGAGCACGAGCACGAGGCACGTTGAGGGTGGGGAAGGGCTGGATCGCGCCGCGGGTTCGTGTTACGGTCAGGACATGATGGCACAACGCAGTACGAGGAGCCCCAGAATGCCAACAACTCCTGCTTCCCGGCGGCGTTTTCTGCAGACCGCGGTGGCGCTTGCCGGCGGTGGAATGGTCCCGTATGTCACCACGGCGAATGCTGAGCGGGCGGCCACGCCACGGGCGGCGAACGACCGCTTCCGGATCGGCGCGATCGGCATGCGGTATCAGGGGACGGTGATCACGGACAAAGCGCGGCTGTACGGTGATGTTGTGGCCATCTGCGACGTCGATCGCCATGTGCGGGAGCAGGCGCGGTCGAGTTTCGGCAGCACGCCGGACATCTACGAGGACTATCGCCAGCTGCTGGACCGCCAGGACGTCGACGTCGTGATGATCGGTACCCCTGACCACTGGCACACCAAGATGCTCATCGATGCCTGCCGGGCGGGCAAGGATGTATATATCGAAAAACCCCTGACGCTCACGATTGACGAAGGCAAGCGTCTGGTGGAGGTCGTTCGCGAGACGCAGCGGGTGGTGCAGGTCGGCTCGTGGCATCGCAGCGACAGCCGCTTCCGGCTGGCCGTGGAGATGATCCGGCAGGGGCGGCTCGGGCGGCTGCAGCGGATAGAAGTCGTGCTGGGCAAGAACGTCACGGGCGGACCGTTCGCCGCGCGGCCGGTTCCCGGCCACTTGAACTGGGATCTGTGGCAGGGTCAGACGCCGGATGTGCCGTACGTCGAGGAGCGCTGTCACTACACATTTCGCTGGTGGTCCGAGTACTCGGGGGGGCAACTGACCGACTGGGGAGCGCACCACATGGACATTGCGCAGTGGGCGGCCGGCATGGAAGGGTCCGGTCCTGTGGAGATCGATGGTCAGGCCACGTTCCCGGACGTGCCGGGCGGCTACAATGTGCCGGTGCGGTTCCAGGCGCGGTACGTTTTTCCCACCGGCGTGGAGATGACCGTGTTGGACGAGGGGCGCAACGGCATCCTGTTTGAAGGCACGGACGGGCGGCTGTTCGTCAACCGCGGCACGCTCGAAGGCAAGCCGGCCGAAGCGCTGGCGGACGCGCCGCTGCCGCGCGAGCAGTACCAGCTCTACGCGCACGATAACCTTGCGCGCCCGCCCCGCGAGGGGAAACTCGACGCGATCGTCAACCACATGGGCAACTTCTTCGACTGCGTGCAGAGCCGTCAGCAGCCGATCTCGGACGTCGCGAGCCAGCATCGCTCAGTGACCACCTGCCACCTGGGCAACATCTCCATGCGGCTCGGTCGGCCGCTGCGGTGGGATCCGCACCAGGAACTGTTCGTCGGCGACGACGAAGCCAACCAGCACCTGTGCCGCGCGCAGCGCGCACCCTACGCGATCTGATGCACAGCCACCTGCTACAACTGCCGATCTGCGCTGTCCTGTTGGTCGGCCTGATCCTGGGATCTGGGGGGCCGGTCGGGAATCGGGCAGCGGCGGTCGATCCGCAGCAGCCGTCCCAGCCGTCGCAGACGTCCCCGGCGCACGCCGGGCAGTGGCGGGGCGTGTTCTTCAATCCGCATGTCCCGCACGCTGCCATGGCCGGCTATCCGTGGCCCGTGTTCAAGCCGTATCGCGATGCGTATCGCCAGCAGATCCGCGCGGCGCTGCACCAACTGGCGGACGAAACGCATCTCAACTTCATCGCCCTCTTCATTCCGATCCCCTTTACGCTGGCCCATCCGCCTCAGGGCCCCCAGGCGAACCAGCCGCTTGCCGAGTGGGCCGACATGACGTATCTCGACCATGTCGCACTCTTCATCGACGACTGCCATGCGGCCGGACTGTCGGTCGAACTGGACCTGGCCGACAATCGGTGGGTGCCGTACAGCGT
>DAISIS010000748.1:0-2149 GCA_036821925.1 Pirellulaceae bacterium | reverse complement strand
AGCCCGCCGCCGCACCAGGACGCGCGGGATCCAGGCTTCGGCCGAGCTGCCATAGAGTCCGACCGCCACCCAGCCCTCAGCGGTCAGCGCTTCCGCCTCGGGTGTCAGTTCGGTGTAGCGCAGGTGCGGCTGCCGGTCCGGTGGCAGGTACCCGAGGTGGTCTTCGATCGTCCAGTCCACGCTCCAGACGGGCGCCGGGTGCGCGTCGCGGCGCAGGATGCGCATGGGCATCGTGCCGGTCGGCTCCTCCACCTCGTCGAGCGTCAGACCTTCCGTGGCGATCTGGCCGAAGTGGCTGTGGAGGTACTTCGTATGCTCCGTCCCTCCCACGACGCGAAAGACATCGACGACATACGCGTGCTGGGGTGACACGTCTACCAGCGCGACTGTTCGTTCATACTGCTGGCCGCCGGCCAGGGAGGCCGCGGAGGCGCGCACGGCGTGCAGCTGCTGCGCGTCGATCCACAGCGTCGCGGTCCCCGCACCCGCCTGCGAGTTCTGGCCATCGACCACCACCGTGTTGTGGGCCGCGGTCTGCGTGTACCAGACAGCGCGCGGCGCTCCCCAGCCTCCGTACTGGACCGGGGGATACCCCAGGTCGGGCAGCAGATCGAGCCCGGCAGCAAACAGGCCCAGGTTCAGGGCGTCGGCATGGCCGTGGCGACCACCCGAGTCGTAGTCGAGCCATGCCGCCCGCGCATCGGCTCCGTTGCCCGAACGCAGGACGGCCAGGCACCAGCCAGGTTTGTGCACGCTGCGGAGCGTGATCTCCGCCCCGTCGTCCGCGACGCAGCGCGCCACACGCTGCTGAAACGCGACCGGATCTTCGGCAAACAGGTCGTATGGCAGACCGTCCGTCCCCTGGCCGTTGGCCTGATACAGTACCCGCACGAAATCCCGGTCGCCGGTGACCGTATACAGGTCCCACAGGAACGTGAAGGCGGAGGGCTCCAGACTCACGGCGCGCGTCGCATCAACACCGACGTAGTCTGGATACCGCTGCGCGAACGCCCCGGTGTCTCCCGTGTTCGGGTAGTATGCGCCGAGGCACCACGTGTCGATGTGAAAGCGGTACATCGCGTGCAGCTGCGGATGACGCTGTACCATCGCGGCCAGGAAGTGGGCGTCCATCCGGTTGTAGCGTCCGAGCAGTTGGGCGACGGTACGCGGAGCGATGGTCGAGTAGCCGGCGATCCCTTTCTCGCCCGAGAGCCCATCGACGGCGGTGGCCTGGGCGATGATCTGGTCGAGAATCCCGGTCACTTCGTCGCGGTTGCCGGGCCAGCCCAGCACCGTGAGGATGGTGGCGATGGTGATGTCCGTGGTCGGGTAGTTGGATTCGATCTTCGGCCGGTTCGCGAGCGTGTCGCGCAGGATCCGCTGTTCGATGTTCTGCTGGATCTCGGCGAAGGACGCCTTGCGGTTGGCCAGCTGGTGACGCGTCGCCTTGCCGGCCAGGAAGGTGACGAGCGATTCGTCTCGCGCGATCGCGTCGAAGACGATGTCGTAGGCCACCGCCAGCTCGTGCACTTCGCCGCAGGCATCATGCCAGGTGGAAATGTAGCCGGCCGACGGAGGCCCTTCATACAACACCCCTTCCCGGCCGAAATCGAAGGTGGGATAGAGATCGGCAACACGATCCAGCAGCACACCCGCCTTGTGGGCGTAGGCCGGGTCGCCCGTCACCAGATGCGCCGCCGCGAGGTGCTCAGCGCCCGACACGATCGCCTGCTTCCACTGCCCATAGATCAGATACGCGCCGATGAACCGCCACCGTTTGTCTCCCGCCACGTACCCTTCGCCGTCGTCGACACCGAAACTGCGCAGCGGGTCGGCCGGGTCCGCGTGCTCGGTGTTGAACAGCAGCGACCGGTCGGCCCGGGCCGGCTCAAAGACCCCGTGCGCATTGAGCCCCGAGCGATAGAACTGCTGGAAATCGTTCTTCGGAAACAGTTCCCGGCAGTGCGGGCACTGCACCTTCCACGGCTGCTCCATCGCCCGCACGACCCATTCGTACATCGGCACCGGCTGCTGGCATGCCGGGCAGTGGCCGTTGGACCAGACCATCCAGGACCGCTTGATGCTGTTGGAGAACATCAGGTCCCAGAGTTGATCATCCGAGAGTCGCATCCAGGGCTCCGCTGCCGCC
>DAISIS010000747.1:0-2150 GCA_036821925.1 Pirellulaceae bacterium | reverse complement strand
CGGCGCGCGCGGCTCGGTGAGACGTTAGAGCGACGTGGCGTTTTTTCTACAGGGGCAGCCGATCCATGTGGTCCGTGGCGATCCGAACGTTGATAGCCGATCGAGGCAAGCTGTTCACCGCGCTGGTGGGCGTGGTGTTCTCGATCGTGCTGGTCAACGTCCAGGGTGGGTTGTTCCTGGGTCTGATCCAGAAGGCGGGCATGCTGGTCGACTGTGGCGAAGCGGACGTCTGGGTGGGGCATCGCCGGATCCACAACGTCGACTTTCCCCGCGACATTCCCCGCCGGTGGGTGCACCGTGTGCGCGCGGTGCCCGGTGTGAAGAACGCGGAGCCGTATTTGCTGGGCTTCACCGACATGACGCTCCCGCGCGGTGGATTCGAAACCGTGTTGATCGTGGGGGTGGAGCGGGCCAGCCGACTGGGTGAAGCGTGGAATGTGGTCGAGGGGCGCCCGCATTCGATTGTGCAGAATGACGGCATCATCGTCGATGTGTGCGAAGGGGACAAACTCGACTATCCACAGGTGGGTGAGTTGCGGGAAGTGGGGCGCCGGCGCGCCCGGGTCGTGGCGCAGACGGAAGGCGTCATGAACTTCCTGGTCACTCCTTACGTGTTCACGACGTACGAGCGCGCCCTGAAGTTCCTCAACCGCTCAGCCGACCGGTGTTCGTACATTCTGGTGCAGCTCGAACCGGGTGCCGACGCGCAGGCCGTGTGTGCCGCGATCAAGCAGCGGCTGCCAGAGGTCGAGGCATTTCCCAAGAGCACCTATAGTCGGATCTCGGTCAACTTCTGGATGACGCGCACGGGGCTGGGGATCAGCTTCGGCGCGGCCACGCTGTTGGGTCTGTTCGTGGGCCTGGTGATCGTCGCACAGACCCTCTATGCGCTGGTGCTGGATCGTCTGCCCGAATACGGCACCCTCAAGGCGATGGGTGCCACCGAAGGGCAGGTGTTCAGTCTGCTCGTGACGCAAGCGCTGTCCATGGCGACCGTGGGGTCCGCCCTGGGGCTGGCGATGGTGGCGCTGATGCAGCAGCGTTTCACGACCCCCAAGGCGCCGATTGTCGTCCCCTGTTGGCTTTCGCTGGGCAGCTGTGCACTCGTGCTCCTGATCTGCCTGGTCTCCGCCCTGCTCCCCTACATTCGTGTCCGCAAAGTCGACCCCGTTATGGTGCTCCAAGGATGACGCTCCCCACCACCGTACTCGAAGTCCACGACGTGCATAAAGCCTATGCGCGGGGGGGGACGGTGACGAACGTGTTGGGCGGCGTGAATCTCACGGTGCAGCGTGGAGAGTGTGTATTTCTGGTGGGTCCATCGGGGAGTGGCAAGTCGACGCTGCTGTCGATCCTCGGCTGCATCTTGACGCCCGACCGCGGCCGGTTGCGGATCCTGGGCCGGGACATTGCGCACATGGACGGCCACGTCCGCACGCTGATCCGGCGCGACGTGCTGGGGTTCGTCTTCCAGCGGTTCCAGTTGATTCGCGGGCTGTCGGTGCTGGAGAACGTCCTGGTGCCGCTGCGGCTGCAGGGCCGGCCGCTACCGGAGGCCCGGCAGCGGGCCAGCGAGTTGCTGGAGGCAGTCGGGTTAGCTCAATGCAGGCATGCGCGGCCCAACAGTCTGAGTGCCGGGCAGTGCCAGCGTGTCGCCTTTGCGCGGGCGCTGGTCAGCAACCCGCTCATCATCCTGGCCGACGAGCCTACCGCATCCTTGGATGCCGTCACGGGGGACGAGGTGATGCAGGTGCTGCGCAAGCTGACCACCCAGTACCACAAAACTGCCATCGTCGTCACGCACGACCCCCGCATCTTCAAATACGCCGACCGGATCTACAACCTCGAAGACGGCCAACTAACCGAACACTGAACACTGAAAACTGAAAACTTCAAACTGAACCATGGTCAAATACCTCCTCACCACCCTGACGGTCGCCACGATCCTCTTCTTCGGCGTCTCGATTGACTACCAGTCGCGCACGCCGCCGGTGCGGCATGACGCGTCGGACGGCCCGCAGCCGATCTATGCGTCGGGGCGGGTCGAAGGCGCCACGGAGGAGGTCAATTTGCGGCCGCAACTCAACGGCCGCGTGGCCGAGCTGGCGTTTACCGAATCGGCGCAGGTGTCGGCCGGGGCGGTGCTGTTG
>DAISIS010000746.1:0-2157 GCA_036821925.1 Pirellulaceae bacterium | reverse complement strand
CTCGTCCAGCTCGCTGCCGGATTCCTGCGGCAGGAAGATCTGCATCACACGCAGGGGCATCTGTCGGTCTCCGGTGGGCCCAGGGCTGGCCGCCCTGGGGCGGCCGTGAAACGTCCTCGTGTCGCACCGAGCGCGCTGCCCCGACGGCGCTCCCCACAGCGCTCAGGGAACCGACTCCCGGCCATGTTCCCCGAACGCGCGTGGTTGTCAAGCGGCGCGCGGCAGGTGCGGCGCGTCAGACCCCTTCGGCGCTGCGCCGCAGCAGATCGGCCTTCGAGCAGTCCCGCACGGGGGTGTAGCCGCGGAGCGGCAGGATGTGTTCGTGCACCGCATCGATGATGTCGGCCGGCTGCGGGAAGAACGCGTCCTCCACTTCGTCAGCCGGGGTGATCCAGTTGCGGCTGCCGACCACGACCGGCGGGCCGTCCAGGTCGTCGAAGGCGAAGTGCGTAATCTTGGCGGCGAATGTCTGCAGCGCGCTGCCCCGTTCGCAGGCGTCGGAGGTCAGCACGATCTTGCGCGTCTTCTTGACCGATTCGAGCACCTTGTCGAAGTTGAACGGCACGATGCTCCGCGCGTCGATGATCTCGCACGAGACGCCGTGTTTCTCCTGCAACTCACGGGCCGCATCGACCGCGCGATAGAGCGTCGCGCCGATCGACAGGATGGTGAGGTCGTTGCCGGCGCGCTTGATGTCCGGTTCTCCGAAGGGGATTTCGTACGCACCCTGCGGCACCCCGCCCGCGTGGAACAGCTCCGGCATGTCGTAGATCCGCTGGCTTTCCAGAAACACGACCGGATCGGTGCCGAGCAGCGCCGAGTACATCAGCCCCTTGGAGTCGTACGGCGTGGCGGGGAAGACGACCTTCAGCCCGGGGATGTGCGCGCACATGCTGCTCCAGTCCTGGCTGTGCTGCGCGCCGTACTTCGAGCCGACGGAGACCCGCAGCACGACCGGCATCTTCAGCAGCCCGCCGGACATCGACTGCCACTTGGCCAGCTGGTTGAACAGCTCGTCGCCAGCGCGCCCCATGAAGTCGCAGTACATCAGCTCCACCAGCGCCCGACCCCCTTCCAGCCCGTAGCCGACCGCCGTCCCCACGATCGCGCCCTCACTGATCGGGGAGTTGAACAGACGCCGATACGGCAGGGCTTCCGTCAGCCCGCGATAGACGGCGAATGCGCCCCCCCAGTCCCGGTTCTCCTCGCCGTAAGCGACCAGCGACGGATCGGCATAGAAGCGGTCGATGATCGCTTCGAACAGCGCATCGCGGACGCCCACACAACGCTGCTTGGGCAGTGGCTTGCCCTGGTCGTCCAGCCCGCTGCGGCTGCGCCCGGCCAGCTGCTTCACACGCGGGTTTTCCGCCAGCGGGATCCGCACTTCAGGCTCGCCGTCCCCCAGCTTCTCCACCCGCTGATTGGAGAGCATCACCCGTTCCAGCAGGCAGTTGGGCTGCTTCAGGTCGGCGCGGGGCGAGAGCTCCAGATCGATCGCCCGCTGGTATGCCTTGAGAATCACCGCCTCGACCCAGGCCTGCATCCCGTCGATGTCCGACTGCGTGCACACGCCCGCCTCGATCAGGTCCTCGGCAAACGTCTTGATCGAATCGAACTGCTGCCAGGCCTCCACCTCTTCCTTGTCGCGATAGGAGCTGGCGTCGGACGGGGAATGGCCGCCGAACCGATAGGTGATGGTGTCCAGCAGCACGGGGCCGTCACCGCTGGCGATGATCTCCTTCTTGCGGCGAATCGCGTCGACCACGGCCAGCGGGTTGAAACCGTCGACCCGTTCGGCGTGCATCGTGTTGGGGGTCAGGCCGGCACCCAGCCGCGCCAGCACCTTGAAGCCCATGGTCTCGCCGACGGGCTGGCCCCCCATGCCGTAGAAGTTGTTCAGGAAGTTCATGATCAGCGGCAGGCCGCCCCGGTGGTTCTCTTCCCACAACTCCTTGAACTGGTCCATCGTCGCGAAGCACAGCGCCTCCCAGGTGGGACCGCAGCCGGCCGAAGCGTCGCCGATGTTCCCGATCACCAGCCCCGGCTTCTTGTTCACGTGCTTGTACAACGCCGCCCCGACCGAGATATCGGCCGAGCCGCCGACGATCGCGTTGTTCGGATAGATGCCGAACGGCGGGAAGAACGCGTGCATCGAAC
>DAISIS010000745.1:0-2166 GCA_036821925.1 Pirellulaceae bacterium | reverse complement strand
CTGGGGCAACTGCAGAAAGTGCCCGACGGCCTCCCGGTCCGTCGTCGCCACCAGCTGGACCGCCTCCTCGGGCACCCCCACCCGACCCGCAACATCCTGCAACAGGCTGACGATGGCCTGGCTCGAATGCCGGGCCTCCTTGCCGCCCCGCAGGATCACCGCGTTGCCGCTCTTCACACAGATGGCGGCGGCGTCGGCCGTCACGTTGGGGCGCGACTCGTAGATGAAAAACACCGTGCCCAGCGGCACGCGGACCTTGGCCACCTGCAGCCCATTGGGACGCACCGTCGATTCGATCGTCTCACCGATCGGGTCCGGCAGCGCGGCCACCTCCTCCAACCCCCGCGCCATGTCGGCGATGCGGGCGGTGGTGAGTGTCAGCCGGTCGATTTGCGCAGGGGTCAAGCCGTAGCCGGGCGCTGCGGCCAGGTCCTGCTGATTCGCCGCCTCGATCAGGTCCGCGCGCTCGCGCAGCGTCTGGGCCGATGCGGTCAGCCAACGGTTCTTGACCGCGCCCGACAATTGGGCCAAGGAACGGGCTGCCCGGGCTGCGCGCTGCGCGACGTCGGTGCAATAGGCCTTCAGGTCAGTCGGCATCGGGGTGTTCATGCGTGCTCCGAACCGGCAGGAAAAAACATGGTCGACCTTCGGGGACCGCAGCGCACGGTCTCGCGGGGCGCCAGAGGCGACAGTGTGCCGGAGTATCGTGCAATTGGCCGCGTACGTCAATGCCGCTCGCCGGCTTTTGAGGCCGCGAGCCAACCATGCAAGTATATGCTGGAACGCGACTTACAGGCAGTCTCTCACGCACCTGTGGGCGGCGCGTCGCGCCCCAGCCCCCCGGTTGCCGCGAAGAGCTGCAGGGCCTGTTTGACCGGTCCCACATCGTGTACCCGCAGGATGTGGACGCCCTGGGCGGCCAGCGCCAGGGCCACACCAATCGTCGCGGGCTGCCGGTCGGCCTGCTTGTCCCGCAACACGTGGCGCAGGAATCCTTTGCGTGACGGCCCGACCAGCAGCGGGGCCCCGAGTGTCAGGAAGCGGTGGCAGCTGCAGAGCAACTGGAGATTGTGCTGGTGCGTCTTGCCGAACCCGATTCCCGGATCGAGGCAGATGCGGGCCGGATCGAGGCCCGCCTCCACGAGCCGGCTGCGGCGTGTCTGGAGGTAGCCGCGGATCTCCTCAACCACGTTCTCGTAGCAGGGGTTGTCCTGCATGGTGGCCGGCGTCCCCTGCATGTGCATCACACACACGCCCGCGGCGGCCGCGACGGCCAGCGGCACCATCTCCGGATCCGCTTCCAGGCCGCTGACGTCGTTGATGATCTCCACGCCGCAGTCGAGCGCCTCGCGCGCGACACGTGCCTTGGTCGTGTCGATCGACAGCGGGACGCGCGTCTGGCGTCTGAGCTGTTGGATCACCGGCAGCACGCGCCGCAACTCCTCGTCTGCCGACACCGGTGTCGCATAGGGGCGCGTGCTTTCACCTCCGATGTCCAGAATGTCCGCACCTTGCTCCACCAGCTCGAGTGCATGCGTCACGGCGTGCGAGGGATCCAGAAAGCGGCCGCCGTCCGAGAAGCTGTCGGGCGTCACGTTGACAATGCCCATCACGAGCGGCTGCCGCTGCAGCCGCAACGCAACCGTGCGCACCTGCCACTGCTCGGGCCGCTCACCGGCGGAACGTGTTTCCATGAATCGAGAGTCTAGCAGGGGCCCTGGGGACCGACCAGCGGGGCGGTCCCGGTCACCAGTTGCGGGCCTCCATCTCGGATACGATCTGGGCGGCCAGATGGCGCACCAGCGTCTGTTCGGCGATCGTGATGGACTGCCCGGCCTCGGGCACAAAATTGTCGCCGGCCGAAATCACGGACTGGGTGAGGATGCGGCCCGTGTTGTCCATCCACGTCACGTGGACCGCGGCATTGTAGAGCAGATTGCGGGGCTCGTCGTTGACGTTTTCGGAAACGACCCGCTTGGCATCCCACATGATGCGGCCGGTCAGGACGCTGTCGGCCAGCGGATCGCTGACGACTTTGAATGGGGTCCGCAGCTCGATCTCCTTGATCACCGCCTCCGTGAGCCATTCGCCGAGATCGGGGCGCCAGCTGTCCGACTGGAAGATCGGCACGTGGACCGTGTGGATGCCCTGGGGATAGAGCGTGTT
>DAISIS010000744.1:0-2179 GCA_036821925.1 Pirellulaceae bacterium | reverse complement strand
GCAGGATACGGCGCCGATCCATCTGGCGGCCAGCGGCCCGACGGTGATCATGGTCGTGGGGGTCAACGGCTCGGGCAAGACCACGTCGATTGCCAAGCTGGCTCACCTGTTCGTCAGCCAGGGCAAACGCGTCGTGCTGGGAGCGGGGGACACGTTCCGCGCGGCTGCGGTCGAGCAGTTGACGATCTGGGCGCAGCGGATCGGTGCGGAGATTGTGACGGGCAAGTCCGGCGGGGATCCGGCGAGCGTGGCGCATCGCGCCGTCGCCCAGACGCTCGAAACGCAGGCCGATGTGTGCATCATCGATACGGCCGGACGCCTGCAGACGCAGGTGAATCTGATGCAGCAGCTGGAGAAGATCCGACGCGTCATCGGCAAACTCATTCCGGAGGCGCCCCATGAGGTGCTGCTGGTGCTCGACGCCACGGCCGGCCAGAACGGCATCAGTCAGGCGCGGGGATTCTCGGAGGCGGCCGGGTGTACGGGTATTGTGCTGGCCAAGCTCGACGGCACCGCCAAGGGGGGCGTGGTGATTCCGATCCGGCAGCAGTTCCAGCTGCCGGTCAAGTACATCGGGCTGGGCGAGCAGGCCGACGACCTGGTGCTGTTTGACGTCGACCGGTTTATCGGCGCGCTGCTGTCCGACCAGGGCTCGGACGGCGGTTCAGAGGGGGCTGGTTGACCGGTTCCCGGGCCGCCGCATTGCGCAACCGTCAGAGTTTCTCAGCGCGGGCCGTGCGCTGCAGCGGCATTCGCCCCGCACCCCGCTTTGCGTTAAATCCGCGCGCCCGCAGTGGTCGAATATCTGCAATGGGATTCGAAATGCAGGGGCCCGGTCGCATTGCGCGTGCGCCGCGGCACCTCCCCACCCACGCCGCGTAGTCTGTGTACGCCGTGTCTGGCACACGCGTCCCCACCTGCACTACGCCTGCATCCCCAAGTGGAGTATCGATGATGAGAGTCACCTACTATGTGCTCGTGGCCTTGTGCGGTTGGACCCTGGCGGCCGATCAACTCGGGGCTCAGACGCTCCGGCAGCCCGCCTCGCTGCGTCCTGCTGCGCTGACGCACGCCCCGGCGCATGCCGGTTACGGGTACTATGATGAACTGCAGGAAGAGCCTTCGCCCAGCGATGCGCCGGCCGCCCCGCCGGAGACCGAGCCGGTCGTGGACGACGAGCCGGTCGTGGACGACGAGCCGGCGCTGGCGGACGAGCCGGTCGTAGAAACCGCGAACCCGTGCGACGCCTGCTACGTTCCCGCCGCGTGTGGCTGCGACACCTGTTATCTCTTCGGATCGTCCGAGCCGTTCAAGGTGTTCCGTGGTGACAACCGCTGGGGCATTAATGCGGGATTCTGGACACAGGTTGGATATCACACGGGAGGCACCAACGGGGTGGGGGATGGTCTGATGAACGACTATCCCAACCATGTGCAGCTGCACCAGCAGTGGTTCTTTCTGGAGAAAGCGGTCGATACCGGGGGGGCCGGCTTCGACTGGGGGTTCCGCGCCGACTACGTCTATGGCACGGACGGTCCGGACACGCAGGCGTTCGGCAATCGCCCGGACAGCTGGGACTACGGCTGGACCAACGGCGGCGCGTACGGCAGCGCGATTCCGCAGCTGTATGCCGAGCTGGGCTATAACAACCTGACGGCCAAGATCGGCCACTTCTACACCATCATGGGCTACGAAGTGGTGCCGGCCACCGGCAACTTCTTCTATTCGCACGCGTTCGAGTTCTACATGACCGAGCCATTCACGCACACCGGCGTGCTGCTCGAACAGAAGGTTACCGATGACATCAGCGTCCTGGGGGGCTGGACCGCGGGCTGGGACACCGGTTTCGAACAGCTCAACAGCGGCAACAGCTTCCTGGGCGGCATCAGCGCCAAGGTCCTGGATAACGTCACCGCGACGTACATCTGCACCGCCGGCAACCTGGGCTGGATCGGCGAAGGCTACACGCACTCGTTTGTCGTGGACTATGTGATCAACGACAAGTGGGAATACGTGTTCCAGACCGACCTGAACGACACGAACGTCGATCCTTCCAGCACGCTGCTCGGCCGGCCCGCCACGGACGCGTGGGAGACGATCGGCATCAACCAGTACCTGTTCTACACCATCAACGACAAGCTGCGGGCCGGCGGCCGGGCGGAATGGTGGAAGTTCAACG
>DAISIS010000743.1:0-2194 GCA_036821925.1 Pirellulaceae bacterium | reverse complement strand
GGCGGACCTGGCCCGGCGCCAGGCAACACTCACGTTAGCACGGCAGGACAGCAGCCGGTTGTCTCAGTTGCTGCCGCAAAACGCCGTCAGCCAGGATGAATGGGAGCGCGGCCAGGAACGGATGAAGGTGGCGGAAGCGGAGTTGCGTTCCGCCGAGAAAGCGTTGGAGCTCGCCCGGACCGGTTATATCGAGGATCAGCGGCAGGCGGCGGCAGAGCTGGTGCGAGCCGAATCGGCGCTGAGTAATGCGCAGATTCAACTCTCCTATGCCACCCTCGTCGCGCCCATCTCCGGCGTGATCGCCTCGGTGTCCACGCAGGAGGGCGAGACGGTGGCAGCCGGCCTGAACTCCCCCACGTTCGTCACCATCATTGACCTGCAACGGCTGCAGGTCGACGCCATGGTCGACGAAGTGGATATCGGCAAAGTGCAGCCGGGACAGCGCGCGGTGTTCACCGTGGATACGTTCCCGGCACGCGAGTTTCCAGGCCAGGTGGTAGCCATCTATCCGAAGGCCGTACTGCTGGAAAACGTCGTCTACTATGACGTCGTCATCGACATCCAAGGGAACGAAGACGAAGTGCTGCGTCCGGAAATGACGGCGAGCGTCACCATCTTGCTGGACGCCAGGACCGGCGTGCTGGCGATCCCCGCCACCGCCGTGAAGCGGGAGCGTGGCCAGAACGTGGTGTACGTGGTGACGGACGCTCAGCCGCAGTCGCGCGAGGTCAAGCTCGGCTGGAAGGACGGCGTCTGGGTCGAAGTCGTAGCCGGCCTGGCGGAGGGGGAGACGATTCTGCGGGTGGCACTGGTCGACCCGCCGCAGGAACTCGGAGCGAGCGAGGATACGAGGATACCATGATTGAGCTGGAGGGAATCGAGAAGACGTTTCAGCGCGGCGAAGTGCATACACGGGTGCTCCAAGGCATCTCGTTCGGCGTCGCGCCGGGCGAGTACGTGGCCATCATGGGAGCGTCGGGCACCGGCAAGTCCACGCTGATGAACATCCTGGGCTGCCTGGACAAACCCACGGCCGGCCACTACCGGCTGGACGACATCGACATGGTCAGCCTGGAGGACGACGAACTGGCGCAGGTCCGCAACCACAAGATCGGCTTCGTGTTCCAGCAGTTCCATCTGCTGCAGCGCACCACGGCCCTCAAGAACGTCCTGCTGCCGCTCATCTACGCCGATCACTACCCGTCTGGAGCGGAGGAGCGGGCGGCCGCAGCGCTAGCCACCGTCGGACTCGCCGATCGGCTCGAATACTCTCCCGGCCAATTGTCGGGCGGCCAGCAACAACGCGTGGCCATCGCCCGCGCGCTGATCAACGATCCGGCCCTCATTTTGGCAGACGAGCCCACGGGGAATCTGGATTCCCGCAGCGGCGCTGAAGCCCTAGCCGTCTTCCAGCAACTGCACGCGCAAGGGCGCACGATCGTCATGGTCACGCACGACCGCGAAGTGGCTGAACACGCCGACCGGATCATCGTCATGGAAGATGGACAAATCGCGGAGGAACTGGCGGTCACGAACCCGCGGGATGCGGCAGCCGAACTCAGTTTGTTTGGCAACGGGGAGGGAGCACCATGAGACTACTGCGTATTGCTCGCGAGGGGACCCAGGCGCTGGCCGCCAACAAGACCCGCACCTTCTTCATGATGGCCGGTACGATCGTCGGCATTGCCGCCCTGACCGTCATCATGGCGATCGGCAAGGGGACGGAAAGGAAAATCCGGCAACGGGTGGAGTCCTTCGGCCCCCGCGCCATGATGCTCATCGCCGGCGGGGGCAAGGACCTGCCCCCGCCCGACATGAATGTCACCACGCTGCGTCTGGAGGACGCGCAGGCGATCCGCGACCAGATCGACGGGCTGGAGGTCGTCACGCCGCAGGCTTGGCGCTTCAACATGGATCTCAAGTATGAATCCAACCAGATCCAGGCGGTGGTCTGGGGGGTCGAGCCAGACTGGCACGCGGCCTGGAACTGGTACGCCGCCGCCGGGGAGGAAATCACCAGCGTCGATGTGGCAACCCTGGCCCGCGTGTGCGTGGTCGGCAGCTCGGTCCAGCGGGACCTCTTCGGCGGGGCAGACCCCGTGGGCCGGACGCTGTATGTCAATACGGTCGCTCTGACGGTTAAGGGGGTGCTGGAGCAGAAGGGCACGGGGGGCATGGGCGCCGTGTCGGATTT
>DAISIS010000742.1:0-2199 GCA_036821925.1 Pirellulaceae bacterium | reverse complement strand
TGGCGTTTCCGCCGTCGCGCGGTGGGCTGCTGTATTGGGCCGACGGCGTGGGGGCTGCGAACATCCTGCAGCTGCTCCAGCCGCTTGCGCCCTTAGGCAGCCGGATGGAGCCGCCGCCGCTGCTGCGCACACTGGCAGCCACCGGCGGCCGGTACTACCCGGCGTGGGAAGAGGAATCCTCGGACGGGTGATGGCATTGTCCCTGCTCTCTGCCAACGGGCACTGTACGATATGACTCATTCCCAACATCTGTGCTGGAAACGTCTCCTCGCGCGCAGCCTGTTCCTGCCCACGCTGTGCTGGAACGCGCTGCTCGGCCGTGTCCTGCGCGTGCGCCACTGGTGGGACGAGATCGACGAGGCGGTGCTGATGGGGGCCCTCCCCCTGGCGCGCGACGTGCCCGCCCTGCAGCAGGCCGGTGTCGGAGCGGTGGTCAACACCTGTGAGGAATATGCCGGGCCGCGCGCCGCGTATGCGCGCGCGGGGATCGTGCAGCTCCGCATTCCGACGGTGGACTTCACGTCGCCGACTCTGGAGAGTGTCGAACAGGGTGTGGCCTTCATGCAGGACCAGATCCGGCAGGGGCGGCGCGTCTACGTGCACTGCAAAGCCGGGCGGGCCCGTAGCGGCACCGTTGTCCTCTGCTGGCTCATCGCCGCCCGCGGCATGGACCCGGCCACCGCCCAGGCGCGGATCCTCCAATGCCGCCCACACGCCAATCCGCACATCGCCCGCCGCGCAGTCGTGCAGCAGTTCTGGTCGCGACACGGCGGGAAGGAATGACGGATGATGAATGACGGATGACGAAGCACGAAGGAATGACTAAGGATCGAGTGGGTCTGTGCCTTGCTGCAAGGATGTCGGCTGGCTAGTGTGCATCGCCATTCGTCATTCATCATTCCTTCGTGCTTCGTCATTCGTCATCCGTCATTCGCCATCCGTCATTCCTTCCCCCCGCGTCCGCGCCGGGCACCGCGCCGGAAGATGCGCTGGGCGTCTCGCAGCGCGACACCCAGCTGATCGATTTCTTCGAGCGTGTTGTAGAAGTAGTAGCTTGCCCGGCTGCTGGCGGCGAGGCCGAGGCGTTTGTGGAGCGGCATTGTGCAGTGGTGTCCGGCGCGGATGGCCACGCCGTGCTGATCCATGATCTGGGCGATGTCATGCGCGTGGATCCCCTGCACCACGAAGCTGGTGATGCCGGCCTTGTGCTCGGGAGCGGGTCCGAGCAGCCGCACGCCGTCGAGGGCCTCCAGCACTTCATGGGCGCGCGCTGTGAGCTGCAGCTCATAGCGGCGGATAGCGTCCATGCCGATCTGTTCGAGGTATTTGATGGCGGCCGCCAGTCCGAGGGCGGGGACGATCGGAGGGGTTCCCGCCTCGAATTTCGTCGGCAACTCCGCCGGCTCAAAGCCCTCGAGCGTCACGCGCCGGATCATGCTGCCGCCGCCCAGGAACGGGGGCATGGCCTCCAGCAGCTCCTCGCGGCCGTAGAGCACGCCGACGCCGGACGGGCCCAGCATCTTGTGGCCACTGAAGGCGACGAAGTCCGCTCCCCAGGCCTGCACATCGGTCGCCGCATGCGGCACGCTTTGGGCCGCGTCCACCAGCACCCGGGCACCGGCCGCGTGGGCACGCGACACAATCTGCGCCACCGGGTTGACTGTCCCCAGCACGTTCGACACGGCGGTCACGGCGACCAGCCGCGTGCGTTCGTGCAGCAGGTCGTCCAGGGCCTCCAGGATCAGGAACCCATCGTCGGTGATCGGGAGGAATCGCAGCGTGCAGCCGGTCCGCTCCGCCAGCTGTTGCCAGGGCACGATGTTGGAGTGGTGTTCCATTTCGGTCAGCACGATCTCGTCGCCGGCCCCGACCTGGTGATCGCCCCAGCTGCGGGCCACCAGATTGATCGCCGCCGTGGCGCCGGTGGTGAACACCACTTCCTGCCGCGTCCGGGCATGGATGAACCGCCGGACCGCCTCGCGTGCCTCCTCGTACAGATCCGTGCTCTGTTCGCTGAGCCAGTGGATGCCGCGATGCACGTTGGCGTAGTGCTGCTCGTACGCGTCCACCAGCGACGAGATCACCTGCCGCGGCCGCTGCGTCGTCGCGGCGTTGTCGAAGTAGACGAGTGGCTTGTCGCCGTGGACCACCGTCGCCAGGATGGGGAAATCCGCGCGGATCGCCTGCGGATCGAACGAC
>DAISIS010000741.1:0-2199 GCA_036821925.1 Pirellulaceae bacterium | reverse complement strand
CAGCCTTTCGCGACCGGCTCGACAGCGAGCTGGCGGCGGCCGGCGACCACGAGATCTCCTGCGTCCTGCTGGACCTCGATTTTCTCGGCAACGTCAACCACACCCACGGCCAGGGCGCGGGAGACGAGATTCTGCGGGCGGTTGCCAACCAGCTCAAGAGCCTGACGGGGGAGTGCAAGTACCTGGCCAGCTTTGGTGCCGGGCGTTTTGCGGCCCTGCTGAGCGACGCCTCCGACGCGCAGGCGCTGGCCTGGGCCGAAACAGCGCGGCAGGCGATTGCCCACCTGGACCTGCCACTGAAGCCCGAGACCGTATGCGTGACAGCCAGCCTGGGCGTGGCCGGCACCATGCACGGCGCCACGTCGGCCGACGAGCTGATCAAGCGCGCGGAAACGGCGGTCCGCATGGCCAAGTCGTCGGGGCGCAACTGCGTCGCGCGCTGCGGCCAGTTCGATGGCGAGACGCGGGAGTGGGAGGATCTGGCCCGGCAGGGGCGGCTGTTCGAAAACACCGTCGCGCGCGACGTGATGGTCCCCTGCCCGCAATTCGTGCTGGCCGATCAGGACGCCAGCGACGCCGTGGAGCTGCTCGAACGAGCCCGCCTCACGGAGCTGCCGGTCGTCGACCGCCACGGCCGCCTGCTGGGTCTGCTGAGCAGCGATCAGCTGCCGGCAGATGTGGCCCGCATCGCCAAGCGGACGAAGGTCAGCGAGTTGATGGTGCACGACGTGTCAACCGTCGCCGAGACCGAGAGCTTCGCCACCTTGATGGAGCTCTTCATGTCGGATACGCAGTCCCGCAATGTGGTGGTCGTCGTCCGCCACGACCGGCCCCTGGGGATGGTCTACCGCAGCGGCATGGCGGCGTTGAGCGAGCCGCTGAACGTGGACAGCTTCGCGCCGGACGAGCCCTACGCGCTGACCAGCGAGTATCTGGTCATTCCCGACAGCGGCTGGTCAAACTGAGTCCGCGGACCGGCCGCGGCTGGCCGGCCACGCAATCCGCCCGGCGGCTGCCGCGCCGCGTCAACCGCGGTTCGCCTCAAGACTCTCCGTCACGCAGCGCTGGCCGGACTGCTGCGCCGGAGACGCCGCACTGGCCACCGGTGCGTCCCCCATGCCGGACAGCGCTGTGAAGTAGCTCCGCACCACGCGGTCAAAATGCTCGCTTGTCATCTCCATCGGCAGGTCATTGTACGCGCAGTAGTTGCGGATCTGCAGCAGCAGATCGCGCGGATGACAGCGCCGCAGCGGCCGCTGGTACGGCTTGTAGTGCCGTTCCAGCATGGCATCCACGACGTCGTGGCGGTACTCGCAGTGGAACGACCGGCACAGGGTCTCGAAGAGCCGGCGGAATTCCTCCAGGCTGGGATCGTTCACCTCGATCTTGTAGGGAATCCGCCGCAGGAACGCTTCGTCCGTCAGATCGGTCGGATCGAGGTTCGTGGAGAAGATGATCAGCTGCTCGAACGGCACCTGGATCTTCTTGCCCGTCGCAATCGTCAGGAAGTCCTGGCGATTCTCGAGCGGGATGATCCAGCGGTTCAGCAGCGCCGCCGGCTCGATCCGCTGCCGACCAAAGTCATCGACCAGCAGACAGCCGCAGTTGCTCTTGAGCTGGAGCGGCGCCTCACTCACATTGCTCACCGGATCGTGCCGGATCTCCAACGCATCGAGCGTCAGCTCCCCGCCCACGATCACCGTCGGCCGCCGGATCTTGATCCAGCGCCGGTCGTGGTCGGTGTTCTTCAGCAGGCTCTTCTCGGTCGTCGTTTCGGCCCGATGATAGGCCGCGTCGTAGAGCTTGATCAGCTGGCCGTCTTCGGTGAGCGTCTTGGGAATCCAGATATCCTGGCCGAAACAGGCCGTGATCCGGGCGGCCAGCGTCGTCTTGCCGTTGCCCGGTGCGCCGTACAGAAACAGGCCGGCCCCCGAATTGATCGCCGGACCGAGCTGGTCGAACAACTCCGGCTCCACCGAGATGTCGGCAAACGCCTTGGCCAGATCGTGCTGCTTGGGAGCCTCTGCACGGATCGTCTGCGCTTCGACCGATACGATGTAATCCATCAGCGGCACGGGAGCAGCTCCCACATAGGCGCACGATTCCATCAAGCGCTGCGCCCATTGCCGCCCCTGCTCAGACAAGGAGTAGTAGTAATCGTTCATCTGGGCGGATGCCGTATGCACCAGGATCTGGCGC
>DAISIS010000740.1:0-2200 GCA_036821925.1 Pirellulaceae bacterium | reverse complement strand
CACCGTCCGGCGACATTCAGAAAAAAAGATCCTGCGGGACCCGGACCCTGCACGGTCTGCATCGTCGGCGCACGGCATGGCAATTGCTTATAATCCGCGGCGGCTTGCCGACCCCTGGTGGCTGACACGTAATGCAAAGGAACCACTGCCGTGCTGCGAATCGCCGTCGCGGATGATGAGCCCGATATGCGGGAGTATTTCGAGAAGATCTTGCCACGGTTGGGGCATGAGGTCATCTCGGTGGCAGACAACGGACGGCAACTTGTCGAACACTGCCGGTCGCTGCAGCCGGATCTCGTGATTACCGACATCAAGATGCCGGAAATGGACGGCATCGAGGCGGCGGAGGCCATCTTTCACGACCGTGCGGTCCCAGTGATCCTCGTCTCGGCCCATCATGACGCCCTCTTGATCGACCGCGCCGAACCCAGCTACATCCTGGCCTACCTGGTCAAGCCCATCAAGCAAGCCGATCTCGAACCGGCCATCAGCATCGCCGTGCGCCGCTTCCGCCAGTTCCAGGCGGTGCATCAGGAGGCGGCCAGCCTCCGGCAGGCGCTGGAAGATCGCAAGGTGATTGAACGGGCCAAGGGGATCCTGATGAAACACGCGGGGCTTGACGAATCGGAGGCCTTCCGGCGACTGCAGAAACTGGCCAGCGAAAAGAACATCAAGCTGATCGACGTGGCCACCACCATTGTGACGGCGGCCGAGGCGTTCCGCCGACCGTGAGTCGGCGGGCGGGTGCGGCACCCGAAGCGGCCGGCCCCGTACCGTGTATCTGTACCGCGGCCTCCAGGAGCTGTGCTTTCGCGGACACCGGCTGTGCGGCAATGCACGCCGGGCCCATCCTCTCGGCCGCCGCCCTGGGCCGGGGGGGCGTGCGCCGGCGGTGCTGGCTGAGATGGCCGGCGAGCGACTTGCATTCGGGCAGGGAGTTGCATAAGTTGCCAACGGAGTCTTGTCGAGTTGGATCGGGCATCAGGGTCGGAACGTGAGGTAGGTCATGTCGGATATGGACTCAGAACGCGACCCGTTCGAACTGCTGCTGGAGGAACACACGAAGCTGCGCGGGCTTCTGAGCGATCTCAGAGACAAGCTGGCGCAGCGGTCCGGGGCGTTCCGGGAGGTCGTCGACACCATCCAGCAACTGGGCGATCAGATCGATGTGCACTTCCACGCCGAGGAGGCCAGCGACTGTTTCCCGGAGCTTGTGAATACGGCCCCCCGGGTGTCGGATCGCGTGGCCATCCTGCTGGCTGAACATGGCGAGTTGCGTGCCGAAGTGCACCAGATCGTGCAGGGCGCCAAGTCGCGCTCGGGAACCGCCGAGGACTGGGAGCAACTGGCGTCTCAAGTCGAGGTCTTCACCGGGAAGTTGATGGCCCACGAGCGGGCGGAGAACGAACTGGTGCAGGAGGTCTTCACGGACGATATCGGTTCGAAGGACTGATCCCGATCCGCTCGGCGAGTGGACGGGGAGCCGCAACGCAACTGCACGACGTGTCACGGAGTGAGCCAGAATGAACGGGATACCGGTGCTGGTCGCCGAGGGTGATTGTATCGCCCGCGCATGGGAGAATTCGCTCATCGCCCTGGACGCGGAGGGGTGCGAGATCAGCACGCAATATGACAAGCCCGGTGATCCGCCGAGCAAGGATGCGACCATGCTCATCACGGTCACCGACCCCCTGCGGGAGCCGATGATCCACCGCGACATGCCGGGCGGATTCGAGGACCTGCAGGAGTACGTCATGGAGGTGTGCGAGGGCATCAAAGACCACTGGGTGCGCGATGCGAACGACGCCCATGACACACGCTGGGAATATACCTATCATCAGCGGCTGTTCCAGTACCAGGTGCCCGCGCTGGCCGGAGCCATCGATCAGATCGAGGCAATGTGCCAGCAGCTGGCGCAGACCGGTTACACGCGCCGCGCTCAGGCGATCACCTGGAAAGTCTGGGAAGACACGCACTGCTACGACCCCGCCTGCCTGCAGAGCATCTGGTGCCGGATCATTGAACAGGCAGGTGTCCCACGCCTGAGCATGAACGTCCGGTTCCGCAGCAACGATGCGTACAAGGCGGCGTTCATGAACATGTTTGCACTCGTGCAGCTGCAGCAGCGGATTGCGCAACGCGTCACGCAACTCACTGGGCGGCAGGTCGAGCTGGGACGTTACTGCCACCTGGCCGACAG
>DAISIS010000739.1:0-2202 GCA_036821925.1 Pirellulaceae bacterium | reverse complement strand
GGCGGCCGATCGACGTGGAAATCAAGCACTGGTGGGAGTTAGGGCTGCGCGTCGTCACCCTGGCCCCCGCGCTCGTCACGCTCGACCCGGCGCTCTGCCAGGCCTCCACCATCGGCGTCCGCAACGTCCGCACCGCCGCGGGCTGGTACCGCAAGCTGCGCTACAACATCGCGTACAGCCTGGCAAGTCGCTACCAGCTCTGCCGCGATGCCGGCTGGGCCCACGGCCTGCGCCTGCTGCTGCCGTTCTGACTGCCCGCGCGCCGCCGCCATCCGGCTCAGTGCCCCCCCCGCCGGTCCAGGATCCGCTGGAGCTCCGCTTCCAGCGCGGGGCGGCCGGCCGTCACGTCGATCGCGATGGCCAGCGCCCAGAGCGGCAGGGAGCCGATGTGGGTGGTCTGGAATTTCACCAGGTCCTTGCAGGTACACACGACCGCCTGGAGCCCCGGTTGCGCGGCGAGCGATCGTTCGAGCGTCGCGATGTCCGCGGGGGTGTAGACGTGATGATCGGGATAGCTGTGGAAGGGGGCGACCCGGTAGTCCAATCCGGCGAGCGAACGGCGGAAGGCGTCCGGGTTGCCGATCCCGCAGAAGGCCGCCACGCAGCGGCCGGCCAGGTGGGCCACCTCCCGCGTCTCCCCGGCGGCATTGACCAGCGACTGCGGCCGGTGCGCGAGTTCCATCCAGGCGGCGCGCGGCGCCAGTCGGCCGAGTTCCGCGCGCAGTGCGGCCCGCTCCGCCGCACTCACCGCATCGGCGCGTGAGAGCCCGATCACGTCGGCCCGCGCCAGCCCCGCCAGCGGCTCGCGCAACAGCCCGCGCGGCAACACGTGGCGATAGCCGAAGGGATCCAACGCATCGATCAACACGATGTCCAGGTCGCGGTAGAGGCGGCGATGCTGGAAGGCGTCGTCGAGCACGATCGCATCGCACGCCAGCACCTCACAGGCGGCCCGCGCCGCCGCCACCCGGTCGGGATCCTGGAGATGTGGGACGTGCGGCAGCAGCCGCTCCAGCTCCAGCGCCTCGTCGTTCGGCTGCCGCGCGGCGGACTTGTACCCGCGGCTGATCAGCACGACGTGCAGGCCGCGGCTCTGGAGCCAGCCCGCCAGCCAGGCCACCATGGGAGTCTTGCCGGTGCCGCCGGCCGTGATGTTGCCGACGCTGATCACGGGGACCGGCACCCGCGTGATCGCCGCCTGCCCGCGGTCAAAACGCCGATTGCGGTAGCTCACCGCCCAGCGGTACGGGACTTCGGCCAGCTGCAGCAGCCCGCGCGCCAGCGCAGCCGCCCAGCCGCGCCGGCTGCCGCTGATCAGATCCCGGTATGCCATCGGACTGTGCACGGAATATGCGCGCCGGTCAAATCACTCCGCGTCCGCCACCTGCGAGGCCCGCGGCTTGTCGTCCCAACTGCGAATGATCATCTCGTCGACCGACCACCGCCCCTGTTTGGCGAGTCGCTTCAGGTCGTCGATCATCTCCAGCGCCTGGGCCGCCTGCGTGCGGCCACGATAGGTGCGCGGCGCGCGGCGCGAGTCACAGGCAAGTCGGAAGCAATGCCGACCACTCTGCTCCTTCATGCCGACGATCGAGCCGATCGAGCGCCGCCCGACGCAGACCTCTGTCCCCTGCGGGTAGACGTGGAACAGATACTTGCCCTCGCGGAGCTTTCGGACCAACTCGGTTTTCTTGTTTTTTGCTGGCATCAACCTTGCCCACTCATGCAGCCCACGACTTGCGTACCCGGCAAGAATCGACTCTCATCGCATCCGCGCGCAGATCGCATCGGCCATCTCGCGCGTCCCGACAGCCGACGGATCGTCGCGCGTGGCCTTCAAATCGTACGTGACATGCTTGCCTTCCGCAATCACCGCGGCCAGCGCCTGCTCCAGCCGATCGCCGGCCGCCGTCTCCCCGAGATGACGCAACATCAGCATGCCCGACAGGATCAAGGCACTCGGATTGACCTTGTTCAGCCCCTTGTACTTGGGCGCGCTGCCATGCGTGGCTTCGAATACCGCCCCCTCCGGGCCCAGGTTCGCCCCCGGCGCCATCCCCAGCCCGCCCACCAACCCGGCCCCCAGATCACTGATGATGTCCCCATACAGGTTGGGCAGCACCAGCACGTCGTACAGCTCGGGCTTCTGCGTCAACTGCATGCACATGTTGTCGATGATGCGGTCTTCAAACTCGATGTCCG
>DAISIS010000738.1:0-2203 GCA_036821925.1 Pirellulaceae bacterium | reverse complement strand
TCGCCATCCGCATGCGTGATCCGATAGATCAGCTGGACCGTACCGGCCGGCAGCCGGGTCTGGAACGCCGCGGCCTGCGCCTCCGCGGCCAGCAGCCGGGTGGTGGCCGGGTGTGAGGTGTTGGCTTTGGCGATCACCGGATTGCCGGCAGCCACAGCGGCCGCGAAATCACCGCCGGAGATGCTGCCAAACGCAAACGGGAAGTTGTTGGGGCCAAACACCACGACCGGTCCGAGCGGCGCCAGCCAGCTGCGGATATTGGCGGCCGTGTCGAGCGTGGCCAGCCGCCAGGAGGCGTCACGCGCGGCCTGCGCGGCTTGCCGCAGCTGGGAGGTGGTGCGGGGCAGTTCCACATCCCGCAGCCGCGGCGACGCCGGCAGACCGGTCTCTGCGTGCGCACAGGCCACCAGCTCCGCCGAGCGCCGCTCGATGCGCTCCGCATACACCTCCAGGAACTCCGCCAGCCGCTCGCCCGATAGGCTGCGGAGCGTCCGGGCCGCTTCGGCAGCCGACGTCAACGCCGCCTCACAATCGTCCCAGCTGCTCACCGGAAACCGGGCGGGTAGCGGCACGCCGGCCTGCGGATCGCTGGCCTGAAACACGCCCCTTCGCTGCGCCTCCCGCCACTGGCCGGCGATCAGCACCGGCGCTATGGTTGCTGTATCCATCATCGACGGTTGTCCATCAGAACGAGCGGAGCACACTCACCCCTGCATCACCGGATTGATCAGCGTGCCGACCCCTGAGATCGTAATCTCCACGACGTCGCCCCCCGCAGCGCAAACTCGGCAGGAGGCACAATGCCGGTGCCGGTCAGCAGGAACACGCCGTGGGGGAACGAGTTCTCGCGTGCGAGCCACGCGATCAGATTGTCAAAACTGCGCGCCATCTGGCTGACCGACGTCGTCTCGGCAAATACCACCTCTTCCTCGCGCCGCACGCTCATCTGGATCTGGATGGCATCCTCCGGCGGCATCGCCTCCGGCAGTGTGATGCACGGGCCAATGCTGCAGCAGGCGTCGAAGATCTTGGCCTGGGGCAAATAGAGCGGATTCTCCCCTTCAATATCCCGCGAACTCACGTCATTGCCGATCGTGAAGCCGACGAGCTGCAAATGCGAGTTGAGCACGAGCGTCAGTTCCGGCTCCGGCACCGTCCATTGTGAGTCCCGCCGCAGACGCACCGGCTGGTTGGGCCCCACCACGCGATGTGGCGTGGCCTTGAAGAACAGCTCCGGCCGCGGCGCCTTGTAGACCTGCTCATAGCACGTGCGCGCCACCGCCGAATCCGCGACGCGCGCCACTTGGCTGCGCCGATATGTCACCCCGGCAGCCCACACCTCCTGTTGGTCGATGGGCGGCAGCAGCAGCACTTTGCCGAGCGACACGCGGCCACCGGGATCGGCCAGGAACTCCGTCACTTCGGCCGGATTGTCCGACTCCAGCACATCCGCAAGGCAGTTGTACTGACCTCCGGAGAGATTCAACGGGACTGCGGTGAAATCTTCGATCAGTCCGACATGGATCGCCCCGTTGGGGTGGCGGTATTTGGCTAGTTTCATCGCGGTCCCTCCCTCCTGGGCCGGTGGCGCACTGGATCCGACTCGTGCTGATGCATGTTACACGGCCGACGCCGCCGGCTGTAGCCGCGGGGCGACTCACGCGTCGCTCCCCGCCCCTTGCGCGCCCCGCGCCCGCAGATCGTCAGCCCCCTTCCGCTGGCAGAAATCACCGAACGACTCGCCGTCGCGCCGCGCCTGCCGGAAGTAATCCAACAGCGGCACCAGCAGCGGTACGATGCCTTCCAGCGGCACCAGATCCTCGTAGACGAAGTTGAGACGCGTTCCCAACCGGCAGCCGCCCAGGAACACCGTGTAACGCCCCCGAGCCTTGCCGACCAGTCCGATGTCTGCATTGTAGGGGCGCGCACAGCCGTTCGGGCAGCCGGTCATGCGCAGTGTGAACGCCTCCCGCGACAGGCCCAGCCGTTGCAGCTCGGTCTCCAACGCGTCGATCAGGCCCGGCAGCACCCGTTCACTCTCAGTGATCGCCAGACCACATGTGGGCCAGGCCACACAGGCCATCGACCACCGCCGGACCGTCGAAATCTCCTCGGTCAGCGGCACCCCGTGCGCGCGCCAGATCACCTCCAACTGCACCCGATCAGCCTCTGCCAGATCGGTCAGCAGGATGCTCTGGTGAGC
>DAISIS010000737.1:0-2218 GCA_036821925.1 Pirellulaceae bacterium | reverse complement strand
ACCGTGGCCATCCTGATCGCCTGGTACCTGCTGCTGCGGATGTTCAAGTTCACGCTGTCCTCGGTGGCCGCGCCCGCCTTGCTGACGGCCATGTTCGCCACCGAGACGGTGACCAGCACGCTGGTGTTCACCAACATCAACGGCTGCGTCCTGTTGGCGGAAATCCTGTTCCTGCGCTGGTTGCTGGACGGCCGGGTCGGCCGGCAGTGGTGGGCCGGTGTCGCGATCGGTCTGACGCTCACGCTCAAACCGCTGCTCGGACCGCTGCTGTTGCTGCCGCTGCTGAACCGGCAGTGGCGCGCGCTGGTGCCGGCCTTCGTGATCCCTCTGGTGATCAACGCGGCGGCGTGGCCGCTGGTCAGCGACCCGATGGACTTCGTCACCCGCACGGTGCCCTACATCCTGGGCACCCGCGACTACTTCAACAGCTCCATCGAGGGCAACGGCGTGTACTTCGGCCTGCCCACCTGGCTGATCGTGTTCATGCGGATCCTGTTCACGCTGCTGGCGATCGGCGCCCTGTGGCTGCTGTACCGCTACTACCGCACCCGCGACCAACTGTTCTGGTTCACCAGCTCGACGGGCGTGCTGCTGCTGTGGTCGTGGCTGGTGCTGTCGCTGGCCCAGGGCTACTACTCGATGATGCTGTTCCCGTTCCTGATGACCGTCGTGCTGCCCAACTCGCTGATCCGCAACTGGCCGGCGTGGCTGGGCATCTACGGCTTCCTGACGCTGGACGACTGGCTGATCTACAAGTGGATGCGGTACGGCCGCGCTCTGCACTACCTGAAGATCACCTACGGCTGGTCGCTGCTGCTGATCGTGGCGTTCACCGTGCTGTACTTCCGCTACCTGGACGCCAAGGCCGAGGGCCGGCTGGACGACGGGATCGACCCCGCCTGGTTACCGGCCGGCCGCGCTACCGTTGACTCATGACCAGTCCCAAGGTGCAACTGAGCGACGCCGAGTGGCGGCAGAAACTCACGCGTGAGGAGTTCGAGGTGCTTCGCCGTGCCGGCACCGAGCGGCCGTTCACGGGCGAATACACCGACACCACCACCGAAGGCATCTACCAATGCCGGGCCTGCGGTGCCGAATTGTTCCGCAGCACCGAGAAATTCGAGTCGCACTGCGGCTGGCCGTCGTTCTTCGACCCGTCGAGCTCCGACGCGGTGATCCTGCGTTCCGACACCTCGCTGGGGATGACCCGCACCGAGGTGCTGTGCGCCAACTGCCACAGCCACCTGGGGCACGTGTTCACCGGCGAGGGCTACCCGACGCCCACGGACCAGCGCTACTGCATCAACTCGATCTCGCTGCGACTGGTCCCGACGGGCTCGTAGCCGGGCCCCAGCCTCACGACACATAACCAGTTGCGACGACACGCCGATGCTCAACGCAACGGTTTATATCTCGCAGCATCCGCGACGGACGAGCGCGTCGCGCACCCGCCGCACGACGTCCTGCGGCTTGTCCTCGGCGATCACCCGGACGACGATCCAGGCGAGCTCCTGCAGCTTGCGTGAGCGCCACTGGTCTCGGGCGTACTGCCGGCGGTCGGACCGATGCCGGTCACCGTCGTACTCGGCGGCTACTTTGTATCTCTCCCAGCCCATGTCGAGCACGCCGACCAATCGCCAGTTGTCATGCACCGGTATCTGGGTCGTCGGAGCCGGCAACCCGGCATCGATCAGCAGTAGACGCAGCCAGGTCTCCTTGGGCGACGCGGCACCAGGGTCGACGAGCGGAAGCGCCGCGCGTAACCGCCGCAGGCCCCGCGCACCGCGGTACCGCGTGGCCAGCGCTGACACCTCCTCGACGTCGAAAGGCGTCGCGCGCATCAGGGCGTCGAGCCGCGCCACAGCCTCGCCCCAGCGTAGTTGTCTGGCCAGGTCGAACGCCGTCCTCGCAAGGGTGGTCACCGGTAAACCGGCGACGCGGGTGACCTCATCCGGCCGGACGCGCTGATTGCGCGTGACCACGCCGTCCGGAGCGTGCTGGTTACGCCAGATCAACTCGACGGGCACGTCGTCGTCGATCCAGTTCGAGCCGTGCAACGCCGCCGCGGCGAGCCCGGCCACGACGCCGCGCCGGCCCGACCACAGCCACGCCGCACGGGAACGCATACGCAGCGACGGCGCGGAATGATGCGGCAGGTAGACATCGGGGTAGATGGCCTGGAAATCGGTGCGCAATCGGTACGGGCTCAGCCGCCCCT
>DAISIS010000736.1:0-2223 GCA_036821925.1 Pirellulaceae bacterium | reverse complement strand
CATACACCGTCACGCGGCGCCTTCGCGAGCGATGTCACACCACGACCCGCATTGCAGGTGCATGGTGTGACGGCGCTCGCCGGAAAGTCGCGCGATCGAGCCTGCGTTCCCACGGCGAGCTGGTCACACCCTACGGGATGCTCGGTCGCCTGCAGTCGCGGCGTGCCGGATCGCCGGGAGGAGTTAGGGTTTGCTGGACTTCGCCGCACGCGTCTCCAGGATCACTGCTGCCGCGTGTCGCACGGCGGTCTTCACGACCCGCCCGCACACGGCCTCCGGTCCGGGCTGTGCCGCCATGAACTCGGCCCGTTCCCGCGGGTCGGCAAGGTTGTAACGTTTCCCCATGTGCTGTTCCAGCAGGTCTCCGCATTGCGTGCTGCCCAGTTCCTCTGCGAAGCGCTGGCAGAAATTCCGCGCCGGAACCAGCGACGCCCGCCACGTGGTGGCGTCCCCGACCAGGTCGCTGCCGAACACCAGCCCGAGTGCCAGGAGCGAGCCGGTGACAGCCCCACACGTCTCGCCGCGTTCGGCGATCCCCGGCAGGGGCGTCAGGGCTTTGAACACCTTGTCGCCCGGCAGTCCGAATCCTTCCTGGAGCGTCAGGAAGGCTGCCTGAGCGCAGTGGTGGCAGCGCTGCATGTTGAATTCTGCGCGCGTCTCGATCCACGCCAGGAACTCCGTGCGCGGCAGGGTCTCCACAGGCGGCTGAACAGATACGTCAGCGGCCCTCGTGTCGGCCGGGGCCACAGCCGCAGGCGGCGCCGCTTCCTTCGTGCAGGAACCCAGTGCCAGCGCGGCAGCCGCGGTGCCTCCGGCAGATATGAAACAGCGCCGCGTCAGCGTCCGCCGGTCCGGTGTGTGTCGTGTGACAGTCATCGATCTGGCTCTTTCAGGTGTGGCGCCGCAGCAGCATGTGCACAATCGGTCCGCGCGCGATTCGCCCACCCCCCCGCCACAGGCAGGAGGCGTACCTCACATGAACTCAGCGCGTGCGGAACGCTTCGCGGATGACCTCCAGGTAGGTCAGTCCCCACTGGGTGCTCGGTTCGATGTAGCTCCCTTCCAGCCACTCATTGAACGCCTCGATCGACACGAACTTCCGCAGGCCGCGTTCGGCAATCAGCGTCTTAGCCGCAGCGAGGAGTTCACCGAAAGCTTCCGGTGTCTGGTCATACATGATGTAGTTAGTGGGCCTGAGCGTGGGCTCCCAGTTCTGCATCGGACAGGTCGGCACGAACCAGTCCCGCCCGTACGCGTCGGCCATGCGGTTCCAGAGCGACTGGTGGCCCCGGATGCTCTGTGACTGGAAATCCTCCAGGCGGTCTTCGAGCACGCGGTCACCGTGCGGCCGATACTCCACCTGCGATCCGCCCGCGAGCAGCACATTGTAGCCCATGGCCCCGTCGATCCCCAGCGCAGTCATCTGCTCGCGCGAATCGGCTCCGTTGACCGCGACGATGTAGACATCGGGAAGACCGCGGCTGAGGGCATACGCGCGCAGCTGATCCAGCGCGGCCCGGGCCTGCGCCAGGCCGCCGGCCCCGGACACCAGATCGGCTGGCGACCAGAGCGGCAACAGCGGCTTGCCATCCACCTTGTAGTAGTTCGGCTGCACGAAGAACTGGTCGACGATGTATTCAGCCAAACCCTTGCCGAGCCGGTTGGCGGGCGCGTGGTTCGTCCACATGATGGCAAACGGCATCGTCTCCGCAAACCGATTGGTGGCGACGGCGGGCCCACCCAGCTGCGGCTTGCCCAGGAAGCCAACTTCCAGCGCCCGGTTGCCGAAGAAGGTCGGATCGAAGGTGCCGTCGTCGTGCACACCGGGGTACCAGTCCCACAGCATCAGGTTGACGCAGTGTTCGCGCATCCAGTGGACGTGCCAGTCTACGACGCGCGGGTTACTGGCCCGGTAGAGCTGGATGCCGTTGAACTGCATCTCTGTGTCGGACGAGTCGAACAGGAGCGGGAGTCGCCACGGGGCCCGTTCCGCCACCTGCTGCCAGCCGTCCCACGTGTATTCCGGTTCCCAGGCTGCGAAGTACCACATGGCCACGGTGTAGTCACTGGCCACCGGCGTCGTCGCCGGCGGCAGCTGCGTGGCCACATCGATGCGTTGCGGCGCCACGGGGAGGCGATACTCGCGGCGCCACACGGGCGGCACGGCGTCGGAGCCGCGCAGCACGCGGATCGCCGCGACGCGGTACACGCCCGGCGCGCCTT
>DAISIS010000735.1:0-2225 GCA_036821925.1 Pirellulaceae bacterium | reverse complement strand
TGGGAACAGTCGGGTTCAGGAACGGGCAGTTGCTGCAGGCTGTCAACTGAGCTGGCGGGAGGCCGCCGCAGGTCTGCCCCGCTGCGCTAAGCATGTCTGACCAGCCAGAGATTTTCAAGTGGACGAAATGATGCGACCCGTACGCCGCCCCGGCCGGAACAACGCACCTACCACGGTCGGCTCGTCGGCGCGTGGCTGGCCGCCCGTCCATGCGGGCCGATCACGAAGCGAGCTGCTGGTTGTGCTGGCAGCCGTCGCCCTGGTGGTGGTCCCGGTGGCCGTAGCGGAGTGGCCGCGGGAAATGGCACGCTGGCATCAGGCGGCTGCCATGGAGCGGAGCCTGGACGGGGATGACGAGTCGGCTGTGGCCAGTATGGATCGGGCCATCGCGTGGCACGATACTGATCCGATGCTGTATCTGCAGCGGGCCCAGTACAAACTGTCGGCCGAGCAGTGGGAGAGCGGGTTGGAGGACTGCGACCGCGCCCGGCAGCTGGCTCCGGATAGCCCGTCGGTCGGGGCGCTGCGCAGCCAGTTCCTCCAGCATCTGGGGCGGCATCGCGAAGCGGTGGAGGAGTGGGGAGAGATCCTGCAGGCCAGCGGCAATGCGCTGCCGTTGGATCGCGCTGGTCAACTGGAACGCGCTGATCAACTCAACCGGATGGCGTATACGATGGCGGTTGGCGATATCAACCTCGAGCAGGGGCTGCTGGTTGCCGAGGCGTCGCTGCAACTCATCAACGACGTCACCGCCACGCTCGATCCCGCGGGGGTGCTGTGCTTCGGCCGCGCTGCCACCGCCCGGAAGATCGGGGACAACCAGCTGGCGCTGACAAGCCTTACCGAGGCGCGCGAATACGCTGAAACCGCACTCTCACGCGTCGCCCCTCCGCGCCGGACGACCACCGCCGAGGACACGACGGATGCCCAGCGCCCGGAAGACGCTGCACAGAACCTGCCTGGTACTCAGGCTCCGGCCGGGCACGTCCAGTCGCTCCGCGCTCATCTGGCCGGAATCCTCCAGCTGCGGGCCCGCGTCTGTGAGGAGCTGGACAAGCCGGACGATGCGGCTCGTGACCGGGACCGCATCAAGGAACTGGAGGTGGACGGGAACCTGGCCATCGTCGCACCGTATGACCTGCCGGTCGCCATCGGTCGGGTCAGCAACTGTGCGGCCGTACTCGATACACGCGGTTTCCTGTACTACAAACTGCAGGAATTCGCCGCCGCCCACGCGGACCTGGAACGCGCAGTGTCCGGCATGCGCTGGGTCGATCAGGCCGTGTCGTGGCTGCTGGACATCGAGAAGGATTACGCGGCCGACGTCCGCCAGAGTCTGCAGGAACAACGGCTGCATCGGCAGTCGCTGGCCGTGATCACCTACCATCGGGCACTCGTGCTGCAAGCGCTGGGCAAACAGCAACAGGCCGATCAGGATCTCCAGACCGTGCGCGAACTGGGCTATGAACCAGGGGAACACCTGTTCTGATTCGGCCTCGTGCCGGGCTGCACGCTTCGTTGGCAGGCCGGGGCCGCGTCCGATCAACGCAGCACGAGCGGCGGGCAACGGGCACAAACGGGCGGCTATCGCATTCGCAGCTGAGCCAAGACGCAGGTCTGCTGCCGCAGTTCGTCGTAGGCCAGCGCGATGTCCTGGGACAGGCGGTCGGTGGGTGCCAGAAGTGCCTGCAGATGCACGTGCCGTGCCGCGTCGCTGTCGGACCCGTGGCCTTCGCTCAGGACGCGAATCTGTTCCCGGCACCGGTTGACTGTGGAGTGGTGGCTGGCCATCGTCTGACGTAGCTGGTTCGAGATGGACTCGATCCTGGCGATCACCGCGTTGGTCTCAGCCAACAACTGCGGTGACGGATCGGAACTGGATGCCACCCGCCGTTGATGGTACCCCACGATGTAGCCCAGGAGAGCTACCAAGGCGAGTGCGACGGGGCCGGTGAGTCCGAGCAGTGTCATGTCCATGTTCGATCGTTCCGTGATTGGCGGGTGGGAGTGAGCGGGAGGACGGGATTGCGGCCAGCCCCCGGCTCAATAATTGGCCCGCGACCCGAATCCACGCATGCAGAAGTAGCCGATCACCAAGGCTCCGACGAACACGAAGATCCACTCCGTCCGGCTCAGCGAGCAGCAGAAGCGGAAGATGGGATCCAGGTGGCGTTCGATCTGATACCACATTGTGGTGTTCCCCCGTGTCTGGCGTGATCGACAGT
>DAISIS010000734.1:0-2226 GCA_036821925.1 Pirellulaceae bacterium | reverse complement strand
CACCTGCGCCCCGCTCTTTCCGGCGGGGCAGACCTCCCCGCAACGCGTTGCTCTGCACGCCGCAACCTATACTTCGCCAGTGGTGATGCAAACCCACTCGCGAGCTGTCCGGCACATGGTTGTGGAGATACTCAGATGAAACGCGTGGCGTTATATGCAGGCCTTTGGCTGTGGGCGATGGGTGCTTCGAACGTGGCGGCGCAGACCAACTGGGGCGAACGGCTCGGTTTTCCGCCGGGCCGGCGCGTGGTCATTCTCCACGCCAACGACATGGGGATCGCTTACGAGTTCAATCGGCCGGCAGAAACCGGACTCCAGGAAGGACGGCTGACATCAGCCAGCTGCCTGTCGGCCGGGCCGTGGTTTGCGGAGTGCGTGGAGTGGGTGCAGGCCAACCGGGACAAGGATATCGGCCTCACGCTATCGTTCGTCAGTCCCAGCCGGGCCGTGCAATGGGGGCCGGTCGCGCCGTGCGACGAGGTTCCCAGTCTGACCACGGCAGACGGCCAGTTTCCACCCACCACGGTGCAATTCATGTTGCGTGCCGACGCGGACCAGGTCCGGCGGGAAGCTGCCGCACAGCTGGACCGGGCCCGCAGGGCGGGCATCAGACCGTCACATCTGCATCCCCATCTCGGCACCATTCTGACCCGGGTCGATCTGCTGCAGGTCTACCTCGACCTGGCTCAGGAGGCGTGGATTCCGGCGGTCATGGTCGACTTTACGCCGGAACTGGTCGAACGCTTCCATGCCCGCGGTGTCCACATCACCGCCGAAATGATTGACGCCGTGGCCCAGTACCCGCTGCCCAAGATCGACGATATCCAGAATGTGCCGCCGGCGGACACGTACGAGGAAACACGCGAGCGATTCTGCGAGCTGGTACGCAGCCTGAAGCCGGGAATCACCGAGGTGTTTCTGAATCCCGCAGACGACACACCGGCACTGCGCCGCATGACCGACAAGTGGCAGCAGCGCGTGTGGGAAGCCCAACTGCTGGCCGATCCCACGGTGCCGGAGTTCCTCCAACAGGAACAGATCATCCTGACCGACTGGCGCGAAATCATGCAGCGATTCGAGGCGGCGAGAGTCGAGCGTGAAGTGGAAGAAGAGTAGCGGCGTTGGCGCCCGATCGACAACCGGTCGGATGCCCGCCCGGACAGTACCCCCTTACTGCGACGAAGACGACTCATGAGACCATTCTGCATCCAACCCGTTCCAGTTCACGGACGTGGCTCTCTCCACGCGTGCACGCTCCTGCTGGCCAGCCTGCTCGCCCTGCCTCTGAGTGCTCCCGGCGCCGCCGGCGGTCAGCCGTCCGGCCAGGAGGCGGCCGGCGCGGACGCCAGCGCGGACGAGCGTCAACGTGAAGTCATCGCGTGGCTCGACACGTACCTCACCGATACCGATCTCATGCTGCCGGGCACGGCGGACAAGCTGCGTTCCGCTGTGGCCCACATGTCTCCCAGCCAACTGGACCGCTGGCTGGCACAGACCAGCCAGCTGCGCGCGTATGTGGAGAGTCCCGAGTGGCAGGCTACGAAGAAATGGCTGCACGGCTTCCTGAAGGTGCAGGCCATCTACAGCGAGAAGGAGCTGCAGGAATTCCGCCAGAAGCTGTTCGAAGCCGATGCCGACCAGCTGCTGGCCATGCTGCAGCAGATCCAGGCCAAGCACGAGTCGATGGTCTGGATGCACCAGGCGGCGGGCAAGATGCGCCAAGCGGACCTGCAGGGACGCAACACGGCCGTCGCGCGCCAGGCGGACGCCAGCAGCGCCGCACGCACGGCAGCGCGGCGGGATGTGCCGCTGTTCGGCAACGCCAGTCAGGGCAGCAGCGTCCGCAAGCCGGATTCCGGCTACCGCGTGCCCGGACCCTTGATCGACTCCCGCACCGTCGCCGCCTGGGAAGTCTGGCGCAACGCGTGGTAACATATGGGCAGGTCATTCTGGATGGTGGACCCCCATAGGAGCTCGATTCGCATGACAAGTTTCGTTCACGTCGCCGTACTGCTGGTCGCAAGCCTGATCAGCCTGGTCCTGGCCACTGACGCCTCCGCAAGCTCAGAGACGCCCGGCGTCCGATCGTGGCCGGCACCGGCTGGCGAGGCGGTGTCCGAGCAGTACGAATTGCAGGTGAACAGATCGGCCGTTCCCGTGTTTGCCTGCCGCGTTTCCGCCGTGCCGCTCAACCAGGTCTGGCCGGGTTACCAGCGTCCCGTGGTC
>DAISIS010000733.1:0-2242 GCA_036821925.1 Pirellulaceae bacterium | reverse complement strand
TGCCACCAGGGCGAAGATCACCGCCGCCCAGCTGAACCAGCGCGTCGCGAACACCACGAGTCCGGCCAGACGCTGCTGCGCCACCGCGTCTCCCGATACCTGCCGCCGGGCATCAAGCTGCAGCGCCGACCACTCGTGACTGGCGAAATGCAGGATCACCCACTGCAGCCCCAGGTCGACGAACGTCTGCAGCGCCAGCAGGTTGGAAATCGTATAGTAGTAGCCCTGCAGCTCCGCCGTGAAACAGACCGCGATCAGGAGTGTCGTGACCAGTCCGGCAGGGAACTGCCAGCACCGCATGGTGAGGGCGTAGGCCACGGGCCGGTCGATGTCCAGGTGACGCAGCCAGCTCACAATCTTCGCATCCGACACGTTGCTCATGTGCGCCCCGACAGCGCATCGTACTGGAGAAGCAGGACCGTGGGGAGCCCGGATCAAGTGGGAACGGCGGCTGGCCCGGCCGACTCTGGCGAATACCTGGCCCGCCGCGGCCGGGGCCGGCACGCTGGCTACCAGAGCCCGCCGCGCGCTGGGTATAATCACAGCCGAGGACTTGGCACCAAATTCGATCTGCCTACGGCGACAGGAGCTCCTTATGCGTAACCACATGGTGACATATCTGATGCCGATCGTCGCAGTCATGACCCTGGGTCTTTGCACGCCTCGGGCTGACGCTGCGGAGTTGCTGGTGTTCGTCTCGGCGTTCGCCGCCGGCGAAGAGGGGGCCATTCACGCCTATCGGCTCGATGTTGCCACCGGCGCGTTACAGCTTCTGCGGCGGACCACGGAGGTCGAATACCCGTTCTTCCTGGCGTTCGCACCCGACCGGAACTTCCTGTATTCGACGCACGCACAGGGCGAGTTTGGGGGAGCAGCGCACGAGCACGTCGCTGCGTTTGAACTGGTCGGGGATGCGGGGGAGCTGAAGCTGCTCAACCGGCAGTCCACACGCGGATCGGCCTCGTGTTATCTGGAGGTCGATGCCACCGGCAAGGCGGTCGTAGTGGCCAACTACGGCACGGGGAGCGTGGCATCTCTCCCCATCCGGCCGGACGGATCGCTCGGCGAGATCGCGACGTTCGTGCAGCACGAGGGCACCAGTGTTGACCCCGCACGCCAGAAAGGTCCGCACGCGCATTGTGCCGTGATCAGTCCGGACAACCGGTTTGTCCTGGCGGCCGATCTGGGGCTCGACCGCGTCATCACCTACCGGCTGGATGCCGCCGCGGCGGAACTCGCGCCCGGCCGGCCCGCCTTTGTGAGAACACCGCCGGGCGTCGGGCCGCGGCACCTGACCTTCCATCCCGACGGCCAGCGCGTGTACGTCATCAACGAGCTTGCCAACTCGATCACGTACTTCGAATACGACGCGGAACCGGGCCTCCTGATCGAGCGGCAGACCATCCCGACGCTGCCGGAAGGATTTGACGGTACCAGTTACTGTGCGGACGTGAAAGTGGCGCCCAACGGCCGGTTCGTGTACGGCACCAACCGCGGGCATGACAGCATCGCCGTGTACCGCGTCGCCGCCGACGGCCAACTCAGTCTGGTCGAGATTGAACCGAGCCTGGGGCGCGGACCACAGAATCTGGCGATCACGCCGGGCGGAGAACTGCTGCTGTGCGCCAACATGCCGGGCAACAACCTGGTCGTCTTTCAGATCGACTCGCAGTCGGGTGGCCTAACGCCGGTTGGCGAGCCGGTGTCCATGCCCAGCCCGTCGTGCATCATGATCCGGTAGGCGGTGACGGCGGCAGCGTCTGGCGGAACTCGTCCACCCGCAGGCCGATTTCATCGCAGGGGATGTTCTGGAAGCCGTGCTGCAGCGGCGCTGCATCCGGCTGGAGGCGGAAGTCCAGTTTGTCGGGCGCCACGAAGCCCGGGTCCGGGCCGACGAAGTTGTCTTCCAGCCGGACCCAGTCCTCCTGGGCGTGCCAGCCAGCTTCGAACCACTTGCCGACGCAGATGTTGCGGGCCACGACATTGTCCTCGGGCGGCACACCGTCGGTGGTGGCATAGTAGCGGTCGAGGTTGGCGAGAGCCGGGTACCGGGCACGATACAGGTCCTGGGGCACCGCGTCCAGCTGCTTCTTCATGTAGTCATAGACCATGTTGTACCACACCGGCGACTTGTCGAGTCCCCGGCCGTCGATGCGCACGGCCGGATCGCAGTCGACGAACACGTTGTTCTCGACGCGGTGATCGCGCCCCCCGCCGATGAACATGGCCCAGTGCACCTTGT
>DAISIS010000732.1:0-2247 GCA_036821925.1 Pirellulaceae bacterium | reverse complement strand
CGACAGCCGACTTTCTGGCCAAAGCCGCACACGGTCTGGCCGACGACCTGGTGTCCACCCTCTACCTGGCCTTCGCCGGGCCGGTGCTGATCGCCCCGGCGATGAACCCCGACATGTGGGCCAAACCGGCCGTCCAGCGGAACGTGCGGCAGCTGCAGGAGGACGGTGCGACCATCATCACGCCGGATGAAGGCTGGCTCAGCTGCCGGCGCAGCGGGCCCGGCCGGATGGCCGAGCCCGACCGGATCCAGTTGGCCATCGAGGCGGCGCTGCACGGCCCCAGCTGAAGCACGCTCCGAAGCACGATCCATGGCACGCATTCTGATCACCTCCGGTCCCACGCGGCAGTACCTCGATCCCGTACGCTTCCTGACCAATGCATCCAGTGGCCGGATGGGCTGTGCGCTGGCCGCCGCGGCGCTGGCCCAGGGGCATGCGGTGGTCGTGGTATCCGGTCCGGTGCAGCTCGAGTATCCGCCCGCCGCGCGTCTCGTGGGCGTGGTGAGCACCGAGGAGATGCTCGCGGCCTGCCGGCGCGAGTTCTCCGGCTGCGACGGGCTGATAGCCACGGCCGCCCCGTGCGATTACCGGCCGCAACAGGTCGCGGAACAGAAGCTCGCCAAGACCGGCCAGCCGCTGCTCCTGGAGCTGATCGAGACGCCCGATATCGTGGCGACCCTGGCCGCCGAGAAACGCCCCGCGCAGTGGCTGGTCGGCTTCGCGCTGGAGACTCACGAGCGGCGCAGGCGGGCCCTGCGGAAACTCCAAAAGAAAAGCTGCGACCTGATCGTGCTCAACGGACCGCAGGCGATCGATGCGGACTCGAACGCCGTCGAAGTGCTCGATCGCCATGGGGCGGTCGTGCTGACGACCGAAGGCGCGAAAGCCAGCGTGGCCCGGCAGATCTTCGAGCTCATCGAGCGGAGCCTGATTCGGCCGCGCTTGGCGTGCGGTTCGTGACACGCCGGTCGGGTCCCGGCTGCCGGCACAGCCCCTACAGGGCGCGCCACCCGCACCCACGCTGCGGCGCCCGAGCGGTCGCCGGCCGACCGCAGCTGCCTGGGCCGGCCGCCTCCCCTGCCGGCATGACGTATCGTTGAGTGGACAGGATGGGCACGTTGCCGATCCACGCGCGCCCTGCAGCAGTCGGATGTCGAATCGGACTGGCATGGCGCATGCGCGCCAGGAGGGCCGGCCTCGGTGGGAGGACGCGTTCGATGGAACAAGCTGTGCTGCAGAAGTGGGAATACCTGGTGGAAGAGATGAACAGCACGGATGCCCTCCGTTCCGTGCTCGCACGCCTCGGTGAGAATGGCTGGGAGTTGATCAGCGTGCTGCGCGGCGGCAATGTCGATGCGGCCGGTCCGGTCAAGACGCTGCGCGTCCGCAAAGGCGAGGCGCTGTGCGCCGTGTTCAAACGTCCCCGGTGCTGAGTTGTCTGGTCAACAGCCGGACGCGTCACGTAGTCAGCGGCGGGGCCGTGGCAACCGTTCCCAACAGCAACTCAACTAACAGCTCTGCGTCCCCCGCGCGCGGCATCAGCACCGCACGCGATCGCGCGCGGCGCAACACGCCTTTCTCCAGCCGTCCTGCGAAATAGGTGGTCTCCAGCGCCGTCGCACGCCGGGCAGCATCCCAGCTCAACTGCGCGTGTACCAGATCGCTCGGTGTGAGAATGTGCCCGTAACTGCACGCCGACGCCGGCAGTCGCGCAAGCAGCGCCTGACAGGCTGCCGCAACGTCCACCGTATGAGGCGACGCGTCAGGCCAGCCAACGGGGCGGCAGTCGCTGGCGGCCGCGCCACCGGTCAGCAGCATCCACTCGCGACCAGGCAGCACGCTGGTCACCTGCACGCGTGGATCACTGTCAAGGCACTGCGTCTGCACTGACACGAGCACCTCCAGCACGACACCCGATGCCGCGTGCGGCTGATGCACCACGCGCCAACACACCTGCGGGCGGACCACGCTGTCCGACGCCTCGGCGTACGTGACAATCAGATCGCTCCCGCGGATGTACGCGTCTTCAATCCGCTCAGCGCGTTCGCCTCCGCGCGCCGCCACGGTCACCTGCATCAAGGCCGCATCTGCCAGCGCGGCGCCATCCCATGTAATCGCCTGCAGACCACGCGAGGGAAAGGCCAGTTCCATAGCTGCGCTAAAACGCGCGGACTCCCACCGCGCGCTCGACGGGTCCAAGTGCCACATTGGCTGGCTGCCTCCTGCACAACACCGGCTGACAAAAAA
>DAISIS010000731.1:0-2250 GCA_036821925.1 Pirellulaceae bacterium | reverse complement strand
CGTCGCACGTCGCGGCGGGCGCGATCGACGCTGCGATCACACCGCCGCAGCGCCAGGCGCCCAAGTCCATCGTCATCCGCCTGCGTCACCCCGAAGAGAAGGCCATCGTGGGGGTCGAGGTTGCGGGAGCCGCGGAGCATTCCTTCAACACAGCGGACTCGACGGTGCGCGTTGTCCCCGGCAAGGACCCCATCACGATCCACGCAAGCTACGCGCCGTAGAGGCGCGCAGAAGCGGTACGCGCATGGGTGGCAGGTTCTTGAGTGGCCGCTTCAAGGCCGACTTGTGTTGCAGTTTCAAGGCCGACATGGGCGGCAGCTTCAAGGCATTCTTGGGCGGACGCTTCAAGGCATTCTTGTGTGGCAGCTTCAAGGCATTCTTGGGTGGCAGCTTCAAGGCCGCGGCTTCATGCGGCCTTGAGGCTGGAGAATAACCGAGCCACCATCGCTCTTCGCTCCACAGCCTTCCCCCTCACCGTCATTGCGAGGAGGAACGACGAAGCAATCCCGACGTCTGAGCAGCCAGCCACCCTGCCCCCTTGTCATCCTGAGCGCAGCGAAGGATCTAGTCACTCCAACAACCTTGGGTTCCCGGCGAATACCTGTAGGCTACGGTGTGATTATACATAGCGTCTTAATTTATGCCGCATAATCTGACCAGGCTATCGTTGGGTTGGTACCACTCGATGAGCCTCTGGGTGACGGCGTCCAAGAGCGCGTCGAGTGTCGGGAAGTACTCATTGTGCGTGCAGAGCCTCTTGAGCAGTTTCCACACGTGCTCAATGGGGTTGAGTTTCGGGCTGTAGGGCGGCAGGTAGTCCAGCCACACCCGTCCCTCGTAGCGCGCCATCAACTCCTCCAGGGGTTCCCCGTAGTGGTAGGCGGCGTTATCGAGGATGAACGCGGTGCGCCCGGTGCGTCGCCGGTGGCGCAGCAGCAAGCGTAGGAACGCCTCGAAGCTCACCGCGTCAAACGGGTCGACGAGCATCGTGATCAGCCTTCCGCTGTGTAGGTTGACGGCCCCGAACAAGGAGACCGTCTTGCGCGTGGGCGCCTGCAGAACCACGGGGTCTTTGACTTCGGGCGGCACCCACATCACGCAGCGCGTGCCGTGTTGCTCGAAATGGCACTCGTCCAGGCTCCACAGGTCAAGGTCGCTGGCGTGGGCCAGGCGGCGGAGTTTTTTTATATGCCGCCTGTGCGACGGGATCGCCCTCAGCGATGACGGGACGCGGTTTGCGTTGGCGAAAGCCGAACTGAGCGAACAGGCGCTGACATTGGCGCGCGCCCAGGCTCACGTCGTGCTGGAGCGCCAGATGGTGGGCCAGCAACTTGCCGTCCCACAGATTCTGCGCGTAACCGAACTCCCGGGGCGAGCGGCGCAGGTCCGCCTCCACCCGCGCACGGACCTCCGGCTCTAGCCGGGCGGGGCGTCCCGAATGCTCCCCCTCCCGCAGTCGGTTGAACCCGCCTTCGGCGAACCGTGTGACCCAGCGTTGGACGGTGCGCGGGTCCTGGCCCAGCATTCCGGCCACCTCGTAACAACTGTAACCTTGGCTCACCAGCAACAGCCCGTGCAGACGATGATCGTAGCGCGCCTCCTCGCTGCGGGCGATCTCCTGTTGGATGGCGATGCGCCGTACCTCGTTGTCCTCGAGCACTAATCTTCGCATGGCATGTCCTCCCGGCCGTGTCGACCACCTGCATCATCGCTGGACGGCCCCAGAGAGTCAAGCCAACTATACGGCAAAATTTATGACGCTATGTATAGAAGAGCCACGGCCACGGCGGCCACGGACAGACCGGCCGTTACCTTGCGGCTGCGGGAGACCGTAGCTTCCAGGGAGTGCTGCGATGCCTCGGCCACTTTGGCGACGCGCGTGCGCAGGGCCCCGAGCGCGCTCTGCACGTGCACCAGGGCGGGCAGGGTACGGGCGACCAGGATCTCTCGGGCGGCCCGCTGGGCCTCCTCTATCTGCGTTTCATCGGCGACCGCGCGACGGAAATGCTCCTCCAACCGGGCCAGAGCCGGCTCGGTTTCCTTGTGGAAAAACGCCAGGGCCTTGTCGGGCTCCGAGGCGCGGACCGCCGCGAGGATGTGCTCCGCAGAAGCGTGGAGTTGCTCGTGGGGTTCGCGGACGGCGGCCATGGCCTCCGCGAGGGCCGGTGACGCCTCCGCCATCTTGGCGAACTCGTCACCGGAAAGGAACTTGCCGAGCGCACAAGCGTGCGGATCCAACTCCAGCGACAC
>DAISIS010000730.1:0-2255 GCA_036821925.1 Pirellulaceae bacterium | reverse complement strand
GGGGCAGGGCAGCTACAGCTTCGGGTGGCAAGGACGCAATGCCGAGATCAGCACGGTCATGCCGCCCAACGGTCCGTCCTGCTCGATCTATGCCGAGGACTGGAACTCAGTCATGTGGGCGGCGACCAGTTACCATCCGACGGGCGTGCTGAGCGTGTTTATGGATGGATCGGTGCGCTTCCTTACCAACACGATTGACACGGGCAATCTGGCTCTGCCTCCGACGTCCAGCGGTCCGTCGCGTTACGGCGTGTGGGGCTCACTGGGCTCGAAGAACGGTGGCGAAGTCGTCGAAGATCTGAATTTCTAGTTGCAGTTTTCGGTTTTTCGGTATTTTGGTATTGAACAGTCACGCACCGGAGCTCGGGAGCGGGCTCTGGTGCCGGCTGGCACTCATATTGGTCGGTCATATCATTTCATCCGGGGTTATCGGGAGGATCATCATGCGCCGCGGGATTTGGCTTGTTGTCGTCTTGGGGCTTTGCCTCTGCATCGGATGCGGCCGCAAGACCGGCGTCGAGGGACTGGTCAAGGTCTCTGGGACGGTCAACTTTCAGGGCAATCCGGTGGAGGGTGCCACTGTCATGTTCGCGCCCGATGGCGGCGGCCGTGCGGCAAGCGGTAGAACCGATGCCACCGGCGAGTTCCAGTTGACGACGCTCAATCCCAACGATGGCGCGCTGCCGGGGAAATACAAGGTTTCGGTCTCGAAGGTAGAAAATATCGGGCCGGAAAGCCAGATCACGGCCGAGCAGATGGCGCAGATGGTATCGGGGGGGATGGCCGCGCCGATGGGCCCGAAGGAGCCGTCCGCGGCGAAAGCCGGTGATCGACGTTACCATGTACCACAGAAATATGGAAACGTGGAAACGTCCGAACTGTCGGCCGATGTGACCGAAGCCGGACCGAACGATTTCACGTTCGATCTGGTCGAATAAGACGAGAGCTCTGCGGCCGCCCTGCGCCCCGGAGTTGGACGCACGGCTGGCCAGAAGCGACAAGGTTGTTGGCGGGCGGTTGGCCCGGTCTGCAGGTCTGCTCCATCGCAGGCCGAAGCTGGCCGTTACGCTGCTGCAGTGTGGCGGTACCGAAGGATTCGACTGTCTTGGAGGAAACCTTCGGTGCCGCCACTGCGCTGCAGCCTGAGCGCGATGGCCTCGGGCGGTGCGTCGTCCGGCAGGCGGGTATCGTCGCGCTGCTTGCTCCACGCCCGGCGTCACGCCGCGCATCGGGACGCTGCTATGCCACGGCGGCGCGGAGCACCTGCCTCACCCGTCCACCTGCTTCACTCACTCACGCACTTGCACACCTAGTTACTGAAGCCATCCATGGCCGCCACTGGCTGCTGAAACACGGCCTGTGAGGCGGCGGTCGGAATGCCAATCTGCTGCACCTTGTCCGTGAAGGCATTCATGGAGACGAAGACACACTGCTCTTGCCCGGAAGGGGAGGTCAGTTCCAGCAGGTAACCGATGCGGTCGAAGGTCTGGATCTGGCCGCTGTTGTCCACGTCGTACGTGATCTCGCGGCCGAGCTTGCTCAGGTCCAGGTCGTAGACGAGCTGTACAGCATGCCATCGGTGCGATTGGATTCCCCCTGATACCAGATGGCCCCGCGGATCGGATACCCGACCAGCGCGTGGATCATGCCATTGTACAGCATGGTCGGATCCTGGTGGCTGGCAAACGGCGCCAGCTCGGCCGGGTAGTTCGGGCTGGGCGCGAGCGGCTCGTGCGAGTCCAGCGCCGCCTTGCCTTGCGGCAGCCACTCTTCCAGCGCTCGGATGTGGGCCGCCAGGCGACTGCGATACGGGGGCATGCCAGGCGTGCGCCCGATGACCGACTGGTAGATGTCCTGCAGCGCCGCGACGCGCTCGAAGCCGACCGGCGGCGTCCACGGCTCGATCAGCGTGCCGCCCCAGGAGGCGTTGAGCAGACCGACGGGCACGTCCAGTTCGCGGTGGAGGTGCCGCGCCATGAAGTAGCCGCAGGCTGTAAAACCGGCGACCGTTTCCGGAGAACACACCTGCCAGCTGGCGGTGAAATCATCCCGCGGCACGGGAGACGCGACCTGCGGGACCTGCAGGTGCCGGATCAGCGGCCAGTCGGCCGCGGCGATTTCGGCCGGTGCGTTCGTGCACGCGCCCACCGTCCAGGCCATGTTCGACTGACCCGAACATAACCAGACTTCGCCAATCAGCACATCGTGGATCTCGACGGTGTTGGTGCCCTGCACTTTCAACACCAGGGGCGTCT
>DAISIS010000729.1:0-2257 GCA_036821925.1 Pirellulaceae bacterium | reverse complement strand
CGGACTACGCGGCGTCCAAAGCGGGGCTGGTCAACCTGACCGTCTCGCTGGCGCGCGAGGTCGCGCCCCAGGGGATCTTCGTCAACGCCGTGGCGCCCGGCATGATGCGGACGGACCTGGTCCGCGATGCGCTGGAACACAACGCCGCACACTACCTGCGGCGCATACCGCTGGGGCGCATTGGCGAGCCGGAGGAAGTGGCCCGGGTGATCGTGTTCCTGGCATCCGGCCGTGCCAGCTACACGACCGGCGCCACGGTCGACGTTTCGGGCGGGATGCTGATGCGTTGACGCAGTCGGGCCGTTCCGCCGGAATGGATCTCGACGCTGGAAGCAGAACTGAGAATCAATTGGTGACGGTCCATACCGGCGGCCTGGACCGGCCTGGGAACCCACACGTGCTGACATCGCTCAAAGACATTCTGGCCCATGCCCGGGCCCACCAGTACGCCGTCCCGGCCTTCGACTGTGTCGAGGACGTCATGGTGCGCGCCATCCTGGAGACTGCGGAGGAACTGCAAGCGCCGGTCGTGATCATGGGCTTGCCCCCCGACATCGAGGGCAACGGCATCGTGTACCTCGCCGGACTCGTGCGCGCGGTGGCCGAACACCATACGGTGCCCGTCGCGCTGCATCTCGACCATACGACCGACCTGACGCTGGTCCAGACCGCCATTGATCTGGGATTCACCTCCGTGATGGTCGACGGCTCCAGCCTGCCGTTTGCCGAAAACGTCGCGTTGACGCGGCGTGCGGCCGAGATGGCCCATCCGCACGGGGTGAGCGTCGAAGGGGAACTGGGACACGTGGGGGGGATGGACCTGGAGGCGACCGAGTGTGGTGACTCGGTGCTCACCGAGCCGGACGAGGTGGCGCGGTTCGTGGAGCAGTCGCAGGTGGACGCGCTGGCGGTGTCGATCGGCACGTCGCACGGCGTCTATCGCTCGCTGCCTAACCTGGCCATCGATCGGCTGCAACTGCTCCACGCGGCCAGCCCCGTGCCGCTGGTGCTGCATGGGGGGTCGGGCACCCCGGACGACCAGATCCAGGCGGCGGTCCGGCACGGCATCTGTAAACTGAACATCTACGCCGACTGCCGCATCGCGATGGGGCGCGGGTTGCAACAGTCGGCCCGGACGATGCGGCGCGAGGACCCGCTGCCACGCGAGTTGTTCGGCGGCGTCAAGCAGGAGATTGCACGCGTGGTGTCAGACAAGATCCACCTGTTATCGGCGCAAGGCCGCTCCTGGGCCCGGGACGGTGCGGCATGAAGCTCCTGGCGATCAGCGACACGTACATTCCGTACGAGTACATGCGGCAGGGACTGATGCCGCTCGCTGCGCACGGGGTTGAGGTGGAAGTGCGCCGCTGGGAACACGCCTCGTTAATCGAGTTGCAGCAGGCCAATCTGGCGATCGAGCAAGGGGGGCCGGACGCGGTCGAGCTGCCCGCCGCGCTGCTGGCGGGCGTCGGCGCGTTCCAGATCGTGGTGGTCCAGTTTGCGCCGATCGGCCAGCGGTTTCTGGAAGCCGCCACGTCGCTCCGCGTGATCAGCGTGGTGCGAGGTGGCACGGAGAACGTGGTCCTGGAGCTGGCCACGGCGCGGAACATCTGTGTGCTCAACACGCCGGGACGCAATGCCCGGGCGGTGGCGGAGTGCACGCTCGGGCTGATGCTGGCCGAGATCCGCAATCTGGCGCGGTCTCACGCCGGGCTGCGCGCCGGGCACTGGCAGCGCGACTTCCCGAACAGCGCCGAGATCCCGGAACTGTGCGGCAAAACCGTCGGACTCGTCGGATACGGGGCGGTCGGACAGCTGGTGGCCCACTATCTGGAGGCTTTCGGCAGCCAGGTCGTGGCCTACGATCCCTACTTCCAGGGCGACCCGGCCCCCGCGCAACTCGTCACGCTCGACGAGTTGTTGAGTCGTGCGGACGTGGTGTCCCTGCATGCCCGGCTGACCCCTGAGAGCCAGCATCTGATCGGGACGCGGGAACTCGCCCGCATGAAACGGTCGGCCGTCCTGGTCAACACTGCGCGGAGCGGGCTGGTCGACGAAGCGGCGCTGATCGACGCACTCCAGAGTCGCACCATCATGGGCGCGGCCATCGATGTGTTCGACCGCGAACCGCTCTCTGCCGACCATCCCCTGCTGAAGCTCGACAACGTCACGGTCACACCGCACCTGGCGGGAAGCACGATCGACGCGTTCCGCAACAGCCCGCGCTTGACGGCCGACCACCTGATCCGTCTGCTCG
>DAISIS010000728.1:0-2269 GCA_036821925.1 Pirellulaceae bacterium | reverse complement strand
AGGCTACCTGCCGCTTGGGGCGCTAGGCGAAATCGCCACCGCGACGGGAATTGCGTCGGTGATGCCTGTGACTTTTCTGGACCCGACTGACAGTCAGGGATCGGCGGCGAACGAGGCCGAGTGGGTGTTGCTGGCGGATTACACGAAGGGTCTGTTCGACGTGGATGGCACGGGAGTGACCGTCGGTGTGATCTCCGACAGCGTCTCGCGTGTGGCTGGCGGGCTGGCCGATTCGGTGGCGTCGGGGGACCTGCCGGCGGGGATTCCGGTGTATGTGGAGGGGCCGCTTGACGGGCTGGACGAAGGGCGGGCGATGCTGGAGTTGGTTCACGACATCGCGCCGGGCGCCGATCTGGCGTTCGCCTCCGGAGCGGGCAGTGACGCGGCGATGGCGGCTGCCATTGCCACCCTGGTCGCCAACGGTGCGGACATCATTGTGGACGACCTGAACGGTCTGTCGACCGAGCCGTTCTTCCAGGACGGGCTGGCGGCCCAGGCGGTGCAGGCGGCGGTCGCAGCGGGTGTGACCTACTTCAGTTCTGCCGGCGATTGGGGGAGGAGCGGTTACGAAGCGGCGACGAACTTGAAGGCCTACGATGATCCGTTTCCAGACCTTGTGGAAATCGGCGCCGGCGTCTATCACGACTGGAACGGCGCGGACGATGTGACGCAGACCATCACGTTGGCGCCGGGGGTAACGGACATCGTCTTCCAGTGGGATGATCTGTTCGGAGCGGTGACGTCGGATGTCGACGTGTGGTTGATCAATGCGGATGGCACCGCGGTGCTGGATGCGGGGCTGGAGTTCAGCATCGCCAACGGCGAGCCGCGTGAGTTCCTGCATTACAACAATCTCTCGGGAGCACCGATCACGGCGCAGCTGGTGATCCAGCGGTTCAGCGGCACGGATGCGGCCCGCTTCAAGTGGATCGGCTTCAACGCGCCGACGGTGGCCGAGCACCTGGATGTGGCGGGCTCGTTCAACAATCCGCACAACCCGGGTCACAACGGCACGGAGCAGGCGATCAGCGTGGCGGCGACCAGTTGGCAGACGCCGACCACGCCGGCATCTTATACAGCGCAGGGTCCGGTCACGCGCACGCGGGACGCAGCCGGCAACCCGATCGGGCTCCAGCTGGTCGAAAAGCCGGTCCTGACGGCCGTGGACCAGGTCACTACTTCTGTGCCCGGCTTCGCTCCGCTGGTCGGCACCTCCGCTTCCGCCCCGAACGCGGCGGCTGTTGCCGCGCTGCTGCTGCAGTACCAGACAACGCTCACCCCGGCCGAGATACGGACGACCCTCGTCGACTCGGCCACCGATATCGGGGAGGCCGGGTTTGACTACGTGACCGGCCACGGCCTGATCCAGTCGCTCGACGCCATGCTGGCATTGACGAACCGCGTCCTGCCGCTCGCGGGCGATCGCGACTTCGCCGACGAGGACGACACGTTCGTCCTGACGCTCTATACCGGCGCCGATACCGACCATCCGTTGCTCGAATCGCCGCTGCTGGAAGTGACGCTCAACGGCGTCCTGCTCGGACGGGTCGAGCTGGCGGCCCTGGATCTGGTCACCATCGACGCCCGCGGGGGGAGCGACATCCTGATCGTCGATCAGTCGAACGGCCTGGTGACGGTGCCGATCCAGTACGAGGGGGGCACCGGCGCGAGCGATCGGCTCATCCACACCGGCGATCCGGGGGTGGAGATGCACGGCCACTACACGCCGGCCCCGAGTACCGCCACCGGCCATGCCGGGCTCCTGTCCTACAACGATGGTGCCGTGCAGATTGCCTTCACCGGTCTGGAGCCGGTCGAGGATCTCGTGCCGGCGGCGACGTTGACGATCGACGACACGATCGACGCGAACGTCATCAATGTGGTAGATGGTGCGCTGTCGACGGTGCCCGATCCGGTGACGTTGGCGCAGGAGACGACCTACGAAGTGAACTTTGGCGGGCTGGCCGAATCCATCCAGTTCCGCAACAAGGTCGAGGTGACGGTCAATGCACTCGGCGGAGACGACCTGATCGCGGTGAACATCGCGCCGCTCTCAGCCGATGACGCCTTGGATGCGCTCATCGTCCACGGCGATGCCGGGGCGGACACCTTCCACATTCAGGCAGACCAGCTGGTCCCCGACGCGCAGCACGTGTTCCGCGGCGATGCGGGGGCGGACGTGTTCAACGTGTTCCTGGCTGCGGGTGCGACTGTCGTCGGCAGCAGTGTCCAGATCGACGGGGCCGCGGACGACAACAATTCGAGCAGT
>DAISIS010000727.1:0-2274 GCA_036821925.1 Pirellulaceae bacterium | reverse complement strand
CGTGACCACGCTGATCACCGCGATCATCCTCTTCCAGTTCGGGACGGGGCCGATCAAGGGGTTCGCCGTGTCGCTCTCCATGGGCGTCGCGATCAACCTGTTCACCGCGCTGGTCTGCACCAAGGTCGTGTTCGACTACCTCAACGCCAGAAAACAGATGAAGACGTTGAGCATATAAGGGAAACGGGGAAGGCGACGCAATGATAGAGCTGGTGAAGAACCCAAAATACGACTTCATGGGCGTGAAGCATTACGCCTTCGCGCTTTCCGCGGTCCTCATCCTGCTGGGAATCATAGGAACCGTCCAGATCTTCCGGGGGCGCGCGAACCTGGGCATCGAACTGTCGGCCGACTACACGCGACAGATCCGCAAGCGGCTGCGCGGGATCCGCAGCGGCGACGCGCTGGATGGCGCGCCGGAACCGCTGGTCAGCGCACCGACCACGGCGGCCGGACGCAAACTGGATGCGCGCATCCACGGCCGCCACCCGCGACGTCCGCGGACCCCCACCACGGGCCAGAAACTGCTGCCCGGACTGGATTGACCCCCGACCCCAACTCCCGACCAGGACCGCATCGCCATGAAACTCGCCATCTGCAACGAGACGTTCCAGGACTGGCCGTTTGAGAAGGCCTTCGACTTTGCCCGCGCGTGCGGATACCGCGGCATCGAGTTCGCCCCTTACACGATCCACAAGAACGCGTACGAGATCTCAGCCCAGCGGCGGGCCGAGGTGCGACGCCAGGTGGAACAAGCCGGTCTGGAAACCGTCGGTCTGCATTGGCTGCTGGCCTTCACGCAGGGCTACCATCTCACATCCCCCGACGCTCAGGTGCGCGCCAAGACCAGCGACTATCTGTGCGAACTGGCACGCCTCTGCCGCGACCTGGGGGGCAGCGTGCTGGTTTTCGGGTCGCCCCAGCAACGGAACCTGCTCAACGGTGTGACGCACGAGGCGGCTGTCCAGTACGCGGCTGACGTCATTCTCCGGACCGTGCCGACGCTCGAAGACTGCGGCGTCACGCTGGCGATGGAACCGCTCAGTCCGGCGGAAGGTGACTTCCTGCTCACCGCTGACCAGGGACGCCAGCTGGTGGACCTGGTCAACTCGCCACGCTGCCGGCTGCACCTGGATGTCAAGGCCATGTCGTCCGAAGGCCCGGCGATCGACCAGATCATCCGCCGCCACGCCTCCGTGCTGCAGCATTTCCACGCAAACGACGCCAACCGCCGCGGGCCGGGGATGGGGGACATCGACTTCCTGCCCATCCTGCGTGCGCTGCAGGAGGTCCACTACCAGGGCTGGGTGTCGGTGGAGGTGTTCGATTATGCGCCCGGCGTCGAAGTGCTGGCGCGCGACAGCATCGCGTACCTGCAGAGCTGCCTGGATCGCCTGTCGGCCTAGGCGACTTCGCCCCGCTCCGCCTGACGCCTTCGTGTGCGTTGCCCGCTCACCCGGGGGCCGGCACGGCGGTGCTACTCCGGAATACACTCGCCCCGCATCAAGTCGGCGTACGTCTGGCGCGCGCGGATCAGATGCGCCGCGCCCTGCCGCACCAGCACCTCGGCGGCCAGCGGCTTGGCATTGTAGTTCGACGACATGACGAAGCCGTAAGCGCCCGCACACTCGATCACCAGCCAATCACCGACCGCGGCGGCCGGGAGCTGGCGCCGCGCCACGTAACCCCCTTCTTCCTGCGTGAAGATATCTCCCGACTCGCACAACGGACCACCCACCACCACATCCTGCAGCCGGCGGCGTGCGTCCCCATCGCGTGGAGCGATCGACATTGGATGGTACGCCCCGTACAGGATGGGTCGGGCCAGATTGTTGAAGCCCGCGTCCAGCAGGTAGAACAGATTGTCGCCGGTCTGCTTGACCGCGCGGATCTCCGCCAGCAGATATCCGCTCTCCGCCAACAGGTACCGGCCCGGCTCGATCTCCAGAGTGACCGCGTGCCCGAAGGCGTGCTCCAGCCGCCGGCGCGTCGCGTCCCACAGCTGGAAATAGCCGTCCAGGTCCACCCGCGTTTCCCCCGGCCGATAGGGAATGGGAAGTCCGCCGCCAGCGCTGATCGAGACCACGCTGCGCCCCGCACTCATCGCCGCATTCTCCATCGCCGCGCACACCTGAGCCAGATGCTCCAGATCGCAACCGGAACCGATGTGCATGTGCAGGCCGGTCACTCCCAAACCATGATGGTCGGCACGGCGCAGGCACTCCTCGAGCTGCTCGTGCCAGATCCCGTGCTTGGAATGCTCGCCACCCGTAT
>DAISIS010000726.1:0-2276 GCA_036821925.1 Pirellulaceae bacterium | reverse complement strand
CTGGAACAGGCGGGGGACTACACCGGCCGGCTGGCCCTGCTCGAAGAGGTCAAGACGCTCCCGCTGGGCGCGGTGTGGGACCAGTACTGCCTGAGCAAAGGGGTTCCGGTAGGACTGGGCTGGCTGGACCAGGTCCGCCACTACGAGTCGACGGTCCTGACGCAACGCACCGGGTCAGTCGCGTAAACACACCGTTACAGAGTGAACCAATCGCATGTACGCAAATCCGTTCCTGGGCGTCTTCTTTCACTGGCTGGGCGGTCTGGCCTCGGCCAGCTTCTACATTCCCTACCGGGGCGTGCGGAAGTGGTCGTGGGAGACATACTGGCTGGTGGGGGGCTTCTTCAGCTGGATCATTGCTCCGGCGGTGCTGGCCTGGCTGCTGGTACCCAATCTCGTCGAGGTGCTGCGTCAGACGCCGGGCAACGTCCTGTTCTGGGCGTATTTCTTCGGCGCCATGTGGGGGCTGGGCGGCCTGACGTTCGGGCTCACCATGCGGTACCTGGGAATTGCGCTGGGCATGGCCATTGCGCTGGGCTACTGCGCTGCCTTTGGGACGCTGATGCCGCCGATCTTCAGCGGGCAGATCGGCGACATTCTGCGCTCCACGTCGGGCCATTGGATCCTGTCCGGGGTCGCCGTGTGTCTGGCGGGCATTGCGGTCAGCGGACTGGCCGGCATGTCCAAGGAGCGGGAGCTGACGACGGAGCAAAAGCGGGCGACGATCCAGGAATTCAATTTCGTGAAAGGCATTCTAGTCGCCACGTTCTCCGGGGTGATGAGTGCCTCGTTCGCGTACGGTCTGGCAGCGGGCAAACCGATTGCCGAGACGGCCCTGGTGTATTTGCAGGAGCATGGTCGCCGGGAGCTCTGGCAGAACCTGCCCGTGCTGGTCGTCGTGTTGTGGGGCGGTTTCACGACCAACTTCATCTGGTGCGTGCTGTTGAACATCAAGAATCGCAGCGGCCATGAGTATCTGGCGCTGCGCACGGACGTCGTCGCCGAGGTCAGCGCCACGGAAGGTGTGGTCCCCTGGGACGCGGACGAACTGGCTGGAACGGCTGCCAACAGCCGGTCGGAGCCGGCGCAGGAACCGCTCCCGGCCGCCGCCGACTCGCCCGGTCCGCCGGCTGGTGCGGCGGGCGCGGGGCCGGTGGTGCGGGCAGAGCGGGTCCCGATCCTCGCCAACTATCTGTTCTCGGCCATCGCCGGAGTCACCTGGTACATGCAGTTCTTCTTTTACAGCATGGGCGAGACGCAGATGGGCGACTACAAGTTCTCCAGCTGGACGCTGCACATGGCGAGCATCATCATCTTCAGCACGTTGTGGGGGATCGTGCTGCGGGAATGGAAGGGCACGAGCAGGCGGACGCATGTGCTGATTGCCATCGGACTGGCCACGCTCATCGCCTCGACCGTGGTCGTCGGCTACGGCAACAAGTGTGCGGTGGACGAGAAGCAGGCGGCGGACGGGCCGCAGGTGGCTCAGGTGATTTGTGAGTAGCCAGACGATGACGGACGAGCAGCCCACCTCCTCGGATGAATTCGAACGCGAGCCGGTGCCGCCACGTGCCCGGCTGGGGTTCAAAAGCTTTGTGGGCATGTACGCGGGGGAGCATGTGGCGGGGACGGAGCTGATGATCGGCCCCCTGTTCATCGCCTCGGGCGTGAGTGCCTTCGATCTGCTGGTGGGGCTGCTGCTGGGCAACCTGCTGGCCGTGCTCAGCTGGCTGTTCTTCACGGCCCCCATCGCCACACGCGCGCGGCTCACCCTCTACTACCAGCTGGAGAAGATCTGCGGTCGCCAGCTGGTCACGCTGTACAATCTGGCCAACGGCGTGATGTTCTGCTTCCTGGCCGGGGCGATGGTCACCGTCTCGGCCACGGCGCTCGGGCCGATCTTCCAGCTGCCGATGCCCAGCCTGCTGGACCGCTATCCCACGAGCTGGCAATGGGTGGTAGCGGCGGCGGTCGTCGGGGCGGCGATTTCCGTGGTCGCGGCGTGCGGGTACAGGAGCGTAGCGCGGTTCGCCAATATCGCGGTTCCCTGGATGGTGCTGGTGTTTCTGGCGTTCGGTCTGATCGCAGCCCGGCGGTTTCTCGACGCCACCGGCACGGAAATCCGGTCGGCACACGATGTCTGGCAGATGGCCAACACGGTCGTCTGGCGCGGTGGCGACCCGTTGCCGGGCCAGACGAAGTTCACGATCTGGCACGTGATCTTCTTCGCCTGGTTCTGCAACATGGCGGTGCACGTGGGCATGTCTGACCTGAGC
>DAISIS010000725.1:0-2280 GCA_036821925.1 Pirellulaceae bacterium | reverse complement strand
ACGGCCTGTTCGATCGTGACGCCGCAGTGGGCCAGATGCCGCTCCCAGAGCGGGATTTCGTGGTTGGGCACAGCGAACGCGACATGGCCGGCACCGTGCGCGCCGTGGGGGGGCACCTGCGAGTCCGAGACGTTTGTTTCAGCGGCCAGGAACAGCAGCAGCATGCGCTGCCCGCAGCGCCAGAACAGGTGGCGTCCCGCCTGCTGTTCGAACAGTTCGAGTCCCAGCACGTGGCCGTAGAACTGCCGGGCCACCTCCAGGTCGTCGACGTACAGACAGGTTTCGAGGATCTCGTTGGCTTTCATAGGGTCTCTTGCGTTGTCCCCGCGTCCGGCCTGGCTGCCGCCACGTGTCAGGCGATGCGGCTGGTCAGCCCGCCGTCAATCACGTACGTTTCGCCGGTGATATAGTCGTTGGTGATCAGCAGGGCGACGACGTCGGCCACCTGCTGCGGTGTGCCTTCGCGATGCAAGGGGATGCGGTGGTCGAGATTGAACTGCCGCCGCTGTTCGGACATGTCGGCGTGGAACCGCGTGCGGATCACGCCTGGGGCGACGCAGTTGACACGGATGTTGTCGTCGGCCAGGTCCCGCGCCAGAGCTCGTGTGAACTGGGGAATGGCCCCTTTGGCGGTGGCGTAGGCGATTGCGCCGGGAACGCCCCGGATGCCGGCTGTCGAGGAGACGGTGATGATCGCCCCCTCCGGCTGGTGGCGCAGGAAGGGCAGCGCCGCGCGGCACAGGAAGTAGTTGGCATTCACGTGCAGATCGATCGTGGCCAGCCATTGTTCGGGGGAGACCTGGTCGATCGTGCCGGCGGAGGGACCGCCCGCGTTGTGGACCAGGATATCGAGGCGGCCCAGTTGGCTGGCCGCGGTCTGGACCGCGCGGGCGCAGTGGTCGGCATGGCGCAGATCGGCCGTGATGATCACCGCGCGCTGCCCGGCCGACTCGATCTGCTGCTGGACGTCGAGTGCCTGGGGGCCATCGTGCCGCGCGACGATCGCCACCGACGCGCCGCGCCGCGCCAGCTCGACCGCCACCGCGGCTCCGATCCCCATCGTGCCGCCGGTCACCAGTGCTGCTTTGTCGCGCAGGTCCATGAGAGCGCTCCGCCAGGTTATTCGACTTTGGCCGCGTCGAGCCGCCGGGCGATGACATCGTGACTGAGGGGAATGATGGTCGTGCCGGCAACCAGATCGGTCCGCAGCAGGTCCGCCTGCTGGTCCTGTTCATCCGAGAAGGTGTATTTGACGATGAAGGCCCCGACCTGGATGCCATGCCGGGAGTAGATAGGCGGCCAGAATCCTTCGGCGCCGGACGAGAGGGTCTTGGCCAGCAGCCGCGTGGCGCGGCCGGAAAAGCCCCCCAGCACCATCTCCAGCCGCCCCTGCGACTCGCGATGGATGTAGAACACCAGCGCCGTGTCGTGTTCGGGCTTATCCCAGCCGCAGTACTCCCAGGACTGGTCCTTGTTCTCGTAGTAGATCCCGGGGGCCGCGGAAGCGTCGTCCAGGCTCAGATGCAGTCCGCCGGCGCACGAGGGTGGGTGGAGATCGTCGGCCCGATACCGCAGGAAGAACGGGCAGGCGCGCTGGTGCGCGTGCTCCGCTGTGTCGATCGACACGAAGGGCTCGCAGCCGAACGCGGAGGCCAGGATCAGCTCCGCCACCGGGTTGCTCTTCATGCTGCCCACGCAGATCAACGCCTGATCGCTCCCCGGATCGCAGAAGTTGTCGTACACGTTCCGAGCCCGGGCGATCACCTCGTCGATCGGGACCTGCCCCGGGCTCCACACGAGCGACTGCCGGAGATGCTCCGGGTGCGGCACCAGTCCGCGCGCCGCATGCGCGCTGCCCCGCTCCCGCTGCAGGTGCTTGGCCGTCCCGCCGAGACTCGATACGCCGTTGAGCAACTCGCCCAGCAGCACCGAATCGGACGCGACGACCCAGGCGCCCACGGGCCAGGCGTCTTCCTCGCCTCGCCGCACCCCCAGGCACATCTCCAGCCGCCGCCGCCGGGCCAGCAGCTCCCAGAAATGCTCCGGTTCCACGGCGAACAGCGCGCCGGGCAGCTGGTCCGCCGACACGTAGCCGTATTCGATCAGGTAGTCGCACAGGCGCGACAGCGCCTGCATCGGAATGTATTTGACTTCGTTCTTCAGCAGCGCTGCGACCTGATGGCGGTCCAGCCCGGTGAACTCCACAATCGCTTTGATCGTGCCGGGGCGCTTGCGGGGATCCGGTACGTGTCCCAGCAGTTCGGCCAGTCGAAATGAGTA
>DAISIS010000724.1:0-2281 GCA_036821925.1 Pirellulaceae bacterium | reverse complement strand
AGACGCTTCACCACCGGCAGACACTGACCTGTCGGACTCCGCAACGCAGCTGCCGGGCATGGGCATGGGTGCCGGCATGGCCCCTGGTATGCCTGGCGCCCCTGGCATGCCGGGCGCCGCTGGCATGCCCAGCGGTTTTGGTATGCCCGGCGGGCCAGACAGCGAAACGCGGGCGGGTGCAGACATCAGAGCTGGGGAGACCGTAGATGGCGGGCCGGTGCGGGAGGAAACGGCGTCCCCCGCGCCGCCGTCGAGCGTTCCGGTGTCGGGAGTCAGGGCGCGGGGTGGGAGTTCGGCGGCGGCAGACGCCGGCCGGGGCGAGAAAACGGAGGCGGAAAACGGCCTCGCCGACAGCGCGGCACAGCCTGCGGAGCAGTTGATCGGGGAGTTGATCTCGCAGCTGGACCAGGATCAGGTGCTGTTGGTCAAGGTGCGCGCGCCACAGGTCGAACTGTTCGGAGCATTCGACGCCCTGCAGACGGCGGATCCCTGCAACACCCTGGCTTTCGATGAATCGGCCACCGGGGGTGGATCGACCACACGGGATGGATCGGCCACACGGGCGCTCGACGAGGGTGTCCTGCCGCACGTGATGCAGCAGACAGACGTGGCAAAGCCTGTGGAGTCCGCGATCGCTGCGCCGACACAGACCGAGGGTGAAAGAGCGGAAAACCTGAGCCAGCAGGTCCTGGTTCTCAGGGGCTCAGCCGATCAGATTCGCCAGGTGCTGACCGACCTGGCAGCGCGACCAGGGGTGGCGATTGAGCCCGCGCGGGGCGAACTGGATGCCGTGCGCCAGCGCTGGACAAAACTAGCGGCCCGTCTTGAACAGCAGGCTGAGGCCGATGCCGCGCAAGAGCCGGTCCCCGCAGACCGGTCGCTGGCCCAGGGGGACAAAGCTGCGCAGCCGGACAAGTCTCCGCAGCCGGCGCGACCGGCAGATGACGCGTTGGCGCGCGACACTCGGGACACCGAGTTGGCCCGACACTCCGCAGAGGCGGCCTCCGTAAAGTGGCGGGAGCTGGCCAGACAGGCGGGCATGTTCTACATCTACTTCCGCCTGCATCCGGACACGACGCCCCCCAAACCGGCAGCCCCACCTGACGACCATTGAGCGCACAATCTCCGAGCGCATCCGTCTATGATGGCCGACGCAAGGCAAGCCGATTCCAGTTGTCGGTGCGCGCACAGCTGAAGTCGACAAGTTTTCCCCACGAGCGTCAGCGCCCGCGGCAGCGTTCAAGTGCTGCGTTTGACAGGTGTTCCTCACATCGAGACAGAACCCTGTGCGCGGAGTCTGGCTTCATGCTAGCGTGACGGTGCACGTGATTCCGGGTTGGCCCTAGGACCACAGGCGTAGAGGATGTCACGCATGGATCAGGACCTGAAGATGATGGAACCAGCGGGTGATAGCTTGCAGGTGGACGTGGAGTTGCTGGAGCAGACGAGTCTGCCGTTTGTAGGGCGCTGGAACGAACTGGTCAGCCATACGAACTGGGAGAAGGGACGGATCATCCACCAATGGCGCGAGACGCTCAGGGCGTCCGGGGCACCTGCTACCGAGTACTCGGACGACGCCTGGAGCCGACGCGTGGGCGGGGTCACAGGCCAGCATGTGGGGCGTTTGCGCCGGGTGTATCAGCGGTTTGGCGCATCACATGCCGAGTATACGGCCCTGTTCTGGAGCCATTTCCAGGCCGCGATCGACTGGGAAGACGCCGAGATGTGGCTCGAGGGCGCTGTCCAGAACCGCTGGTCAGTAGCCCAGATGCGCCACGAGCGGTGGGGGACTCTGGGCACGCTCGACGGGCCGCCACCGAGCGACGAAGTGGTCAGCAGCGAACTGGACGAGGACTTCGCACCGGACACAGGCGCCGGCGTGGACGACGAGGTGTCGCGGGCCGTATCCGACGTGCAGGCCGGTCCGCGCGAGGAAGGCCCCGATTTCGGAGACGAAGAGGCGCTGGACAGCCAGCGCGGCGGCAGCGCCCAAACGCAGCTCCCCCGCGGGTCCGCCGAGACGCCAGACTCTCCGGAAGCAAGCCCGCCCGCCCTCGTGCGGCCGTTCGCCGACTTGACCGAATTGCCGGACGACCTGTCGGCAGCATTCGACGCATTCAAGCTCGCGATCCTGCATCACAAGCTGGACAACTGGCAGCAGGTCGCATGCGACGACGTCCTGGCCAGCCTCGACGCGCTCAAGCAGCTGGCCGTCGCACCCTGAGGGAATGACGAATGACGAATGACGGAAGCACGAGGGAATGAGTAATAACTAATGACG
>DAISIS010000723.1:0-2283 GCA_036821925.1 Pirellulaceae bacterium | reverse complement strand
AAAGCTGGCCCGGCAGGGCGAGCCGGTGGTCGCGACGCTGCTGTTCAGCCACACGCATCACGACCATCTGCAGGGCTTCCCATTCTTCGATCAGGCCAACCGCGACAGCTCGGTGCTATATATGTTCGGCCCCCGCGACTTCGGCCAGTCCATCGAGGAATCGCTGGCCCGCGCGATGCTCGCACCTACCTTTCCGGTGGCGCTGAGCGACCTGCGGTCGCTCCGCCTCATCGGCAACTTCGTCGACGAATCGCAAATCCTGATCCTGGACAAGAAACACGAGGCCCGGCTGGAGAATGTGCATTTGGGCCTGCAGAACATCTCACCGCAAGCGGTGCAGATTCATATGCTGCGCAACTATGCCCACCCGAACGGGGTCAACGTCTATCGCATTAGTTGGCAGGGAAAGACGGTGGTGTATGCGACCGACACGGAGAGCTACGTTGGCGGGGACACACGGCTGATCGCGTTCTCCCGCGATGCGGATCTGCTCATCCACGATGCGCAGTACTCGGACGACGAGTACGTGGCTGCGGTCGGCTCCAAACAGGGGTGGGGGCATAGCACGCACAGCATGGCACTGGCCGCCTGCAAGCAGGCCGGCGTCAAGATGCTGGCGTTCTTCCATCACGATCCGTTGCACAGCGATGAGCAGATCCTGAAGATCGAGCAGGCGTGCCAGCGTGAATTCCCGAACTCATTCATGGCGCGGGAAGGCCTGACCGTCACGCTCTAGCCGGTCAGGCGGCGCCGGTCCGGCAATGCCGAACTGCCTACGGGGTGCCCTGGGTCACCGGCGGGACGGCGGTCACGACCAACTCCGCTCCGTTGATGATGTCCTCGACGTCATCCAGCACAGGCGTCGCCACGACAGGCGTCGGCTCGACATCGGGCGGTCCCACGACCATGATGACGAACCCGATGGCCATGCTGATGATGACCAGGATGCTGATGACCCAGACCATTATTTCGGAGATGCTGCGGGAACGCGCTTTTCTTTGTCGTGCCATTCTGTGCTCCGGGCGGTAGATGAACTGACTCCGCTAAGTATAGCGGATTTGAGCCGGTTTGCCAACTTGGCCCGTGCCGCGCACGTTTCCGCACGCGACCCCGGCGAGAGCGTCCTCCATTTCAGTCCCGTCATCCGCCGGCGACGACCGGTACCAGAGTGATTTCATCGCCCGGCTCCAACGCGTATCCGCCGGCAACCAGCGTTTGTGCCTGCGTACCGTTCACCAGGATGTGCATGCCCCCGTTGGGGATCGGCGAATGCGCCCGGCTGGAGACCTGCGCCAGGATGTCGGGGATGGCAGTCCCGAGGGCGGGAACGGTCCTGAGTGTGAACGCAGGTGTGTCGAAGTACGAGGACAGCCACCCCGACAGCCGGATTCTCACAGTCACCTGATCCGCAGATGCCATATTTGTTTCCCTCTTTCTGCTATCCTCGTCAGGCCGCTGACCTGCGTTTAGCCAACTCCAAGCCGGTTTTCCTACGTTGGCTCAGGAGAACGGGACGCAGCCACGGGGTGCGCAATGCACCCCGAAGGCCGCGCCCGCTTCCCAGGAGGAAAGGATAGGGTCTCGTTGCGACCGCTCAGTGCTGCGGTCGTTTCGCTCGCATCTCGTCGCGCATCCAGCCGAGGTCCAGCTCCACCAACTTGCCATCCGTGGGAATACCGCTGTCCCGATCCCAGCCGTTCATCTCGTAGTATAGCCGGACGCCTTCATAGAAGTCCTCCTTCGGGATGAACGAGCCATCTTGCGGCCCTTTGTGCGCGGGTGTGAACATCCTCTCCGGGAGCCGATCGTCATCGGCTGTGAACCCATGCTTGATGTTGAAGCAGCGCGCCATCGTCATGCCGCGCTCGCCGGCCTTCATGATTTCCCAGAAACTGACATTCCAGCCGGTCACCGCCTGCACGATCCTGGTGATCTCGTCGAACGTCGTGATGCGGACGGGTGCGGTGGTGAAAACGCACAAGTTGAGGATGTCCATGAACGAGAAATGGTGCTGGAGGTAGAAGAACAACCTCGCTTTGTCCTCCGCTGCGGACAGACTCGGGACGGGCTCCAACACGCCGAGCGGGTACGTCTGCTCCATGAAGAAGGATGGGGCATCGGCCTTGTGCGTGTATCCGGTCAGATTGGGGTCGAATGCTCCGTCGTGTTCCGCCTGGATGTGGTCGGCTCCGGTAGGGGACAGCGCGAAGTGGTAGCCGAGGCCCATCTTGCTGCGCGGCTCGTGCATCGCGAATTCCTGCCCCTTCACAGACATGCTCAGCT
>DAISIS010000722.1:0-2298 GCA_036821925.1 Pirellulaceae bacterium | reverse complement strand
CCCCCGCACCCGGAAACGCCCGTCGGCACGGATCTCCTGCAACGTCTCGTCAGCCGTCACCACGACCTCACCGAGCACCTCCAGCCGCACATCCGTGGGCTTCTCGGCGTCCCGTGACCCATGCCAGCTCAGCGACACGTCTCCTCGGACGCCGCGCGCTGTGAACTGGCCCTTCCCGTCCGGCGTGGCAGCAAACGCCAACGGTCGGCCCGCCACATCCACCGTGTCGCGCACAATCCCCTCGGCCGTCTTTTCCGGCACGAGCAGTTTGAGCGACGAGGCGAGCGGGTTCGGCACAAACAGAGCAAGCCGGGACTCGTCCCCCACCTGATCCACCGGCAGCAACAGCCGCAGGGCGACTTTGTGGGTGGCGTCCCCGCCGGTCTGCAGCCAACACACGTAACCATCCTGGGCGCTGTCAAAGGTCAGGAAGTGGCTGCCTGGACCCTCAAACACCGGCTCCTTGGATAGCACCCCATTGGAAAAACGCAACGGCACGCGGAACCAAGTGCCCGCCGTCACCCCCGCCAACTCGCGTCCCTGCAGCGTAAACGTGACATCCAGCTCCAGGCGATCGCCCGTGAGCGTGGCGTCCATTACCATGTCGGTCATTACGAATGCCGGCTGCTGCCACTCGGTCCGGTTGCGCTGAGCCTTCAACAGCTGCTCGAACTGCTCGTACGAAACGTCCGGAACGTAGACCAGTTCCCCTTTCTCGTTCCTCAGGTAGAAGCCACTCGGCTGGACCTCCTCCACGGCCGGCTGCGGTGACGTAACTACCGCCGGTGCTGGCAGTTCCTGAGCGCCGGCCGGGGGCCTCCCCCCACTGCCGCCAGTGAGGCCGATCAGGATTAGCAGCAACCACCTAGTACGCACGGCGATCTTGCCTATGAAGGGACACGTCCCAAGACGTGTCGGTTGTTCCGAATGTGCGTGAGACATGCACGGACGAGCTAAACTTCTAGTTTAGGCACAGTCCCCCCCACGAGCCAGCATATTTTCCCCAGGCGTCCGACTCTTCAGCAACGGCCCGCCGCACAGCGCAGCACTTCCAGCAGCTGGCTGTGAAGCTGCGGCGTCGCCGCCGTAACAAATTGTGGCCGGTCCAGTTCGAACGGAGTGCCTTCCGGCCGGGACAGCATCCCGCCCGCCTCTCGCACAATCAGCTGTCCCGCGGCAACATCCCACACTTTCACACAAGTCGCCCAATACGCATCCAGACGACCGCAGGCTACGTAACAGAGACTCAATGCCGCCGAACCCAGCCTGCGGATGGCCTGAGCCGAGTGCATCACTTCAATAAACCGCCCCACCTCCGGCGAGTTACGTGGCACGACTGTGGGCAGGCTCGCAGCGATGAGCGCCTGGTCGACGTGTTCACATTTACTGACATGGATGGGTCGGCCGTTCAGCAGCGCGCCGCCCCCCAACTCCGCCGAAAAACACTCGTCCTGGATCGGGTCGTAGACGACCCCCACCAGGACCTGTTGACCATGTCGCAGCGCCACCGACACACAGTAATTTGGCAGCTGCCGCACGTAGTTCAGGGTCCCGTCGAGTGGATCCACGATCCAACAGTATTCGGAGTCGGGGCCGGTCGCTGCGGGCGGCGCATCCGGCACGTCAGCTGCGTCTTCTTCGCCGAGGAATCGGTGTGCCGGGAACGCATCGCGCACGATCCGCCGCGCCGTCTCCTGGGACCGGTAGTCGGCTTCGGTCACAAGGTCCTTTGGCGCCTTAACTTGCGGGTTGATCGACCCGCGCATCTCGAGCAGCACTCGACCGCATTCGCGGGCCACTTGTTGGCCGACCGCCATGAAGTCCGTCATCGCCAGCTGTTCCTGTGTATTGGGTGCGGTTGTTCCCGGGGCGCGCGTCTTCGGTCACCGTGGGGAGCACGCCGCAGGGAGGGCACGCCAGAGGTCCACCTGACCGGGTGCACTCACCGATTATAGTGCTCGACCGGCTCGACCGCGCCGGGGACAGGCTGCCGGCGTTCGGCGGCGGGCGGCGGTTGATGACAAAGACGATAAAGTGGTGGAGCCCACCGGTGTCGGCCGGCAGCGTGCGGACGGTGTCCCTTGGAGCGGCAACGAGGCCTGATATTTTTGCACAAAACTATGGACACGCACTTGGATCCTGGTATCATCAAGGGTGGTGACTGATAGCGTGGTGGCGAGTGGCTGCTGGCTTTTAGGTCACAGGTCATATTCATTTTTATCTGCTTACCCCGCGGGGTAAAACCGGCCTCTTCTCTGTTCCGGCCCCGCCGTTACGCCTAGTGCGAGCGGCGGGGTT
>DAISIS010000721.1:0-2312 GCA_036821925.1 Pirellulaceae bacterium | reverse complement strand
CGGCCTGCGCCCCGTCCACTTCCTGGGCGGCTGCCGCTCCGCCGGCCAGCGGGCCGTCTCACGAGCAGCTGCTCTGGATCAGCCCGAGCACCTGGCCGGGCACCACCGGCTCGTCCTCCTCCACATGCCGCTGCACCAGCACGCCACCGGCCGGGGCCGCCAGATCGACCGTCGCGTCTCCGGCCAGCAGTTCCACGACCCGGTCGCCCGTACGGACGTGGGCGCCGAGCGGCACCAGCCAGACGCTGACCGTCGTGGCCACCTCGGGCAGCCCCAGCTCGGGAACGATCACGGCATGCACGTGTGCAGGCATGGGCAGGCTGCTGTTACTGTTCCGGATGGGTGAACTCGCCGACCGGGGCCGCTGCCATGTCGCGCGCGTGATAGCTGCTGCGCACAAACGGCCCGCTGGCAACCTGGGCGAACCCCATCCGCCGCGCCAGGTTGCCTAGTTCTTCGAATTCTGCGGGCGGCAGGTAGCGGACCACCGGCAGGTAACGTTGGGGATCGGGCTGCAGGTACTGGCCCAGCGTCAGCAATTCGCAGCCGTGATCCAGCAGGTCGGCCAGGACATCGAGCAGCTCCGTGCGCGTTTCGCCGAGCCCGAGCATCAGGCCGCTCTTGGTCCTGATCTGCGGGTTGCGCTGCTTGACGCGCTGCAGCAGGTGCAGCGTCCAGCGGTAATCGGAGCGCGGGCCGCGCACGCTGCGGTACAGCCGCGGGACTGTCTCGGTGTTGTGGTTGAACACCTCGGGCGCCGCGTCCACGACGCGGTCGATGGCCGCGTCGTGGTTCCGGAAGTCAGGCGTGAGCACTTCCACGGCGGCGCCGGTGGTGCGGCGGATCGCCTGGATGCAGTGGGCGAAGTGCTCGGCCCCGCCGTCGGGTACGTCGTCCCGCGTGACCGACGTGATCACCACGTAGGTCAGTCCCAGTCGGCGCGCCGCTTCGGCCACCCGCCGCGGCTCGTCCAGGTCGATGGGCAAGGGCCGTCCGCGCGCGACCGAACAGAAGCTGCAGGCCCGCGTGCAGACGTCCCCCAGGATCATGAACGTCGCCGTCTTCTGGGCGTAACACTCCATCCGGTTCGGGCACCGCGCGTGCTCGCACACCGTCTGCAGCGCCAGGTCCTGGATCAGCTCGGCCGTGAAATGCTGGGAGTTCCCCTTCGGCACGGTCCGTTTGAGCCAGCGGGGCAGACGGGGAGCCGGTTGTGGACGCGTGACGATGGGGAGTTCTTCAGGACGCACGGTGAGTGGCCTCATACAGGGGCTGGGCGGGCCGCGTCAACAACGGGTGACCGGTCACTATATGATAGCGCTCGGTGCCGAACGAGGCAGCCAGGTGCGGGATCAGCGCGGCCCGGACGCCAGCCGCGGAGAGGGCCTGGCGGCGTTCGGCGAACAGGCTGCCCATCGTGGATTTCTGGCCGTTGTGGGCAGCCAGCGGATCGACGACATCCACGAACTGGAAGCTGCTCATCGCAGGGTTGACATTCAGGAACGCGCCGTGGCAGGTGATCCCGTCCCGCACGGCGACCCCGCAGGCGGCCAGCTGGCCGCTGCGCCCCCAGACGCCGGCCCACGGCGCGTAGGTCGTGGCGCAGACGCGGAAATCCTGGAGCGTCTGCAGGACGGCCCGCTGCAGCCGCTGCAGGTAGCTGCCGACGGTCCAGCCATGCCAGGCCAGCGGCACGATGGGGTAGATCGCCAGCTGGCCGGGCGCGTGCAGCACGCAGCCGCCACCCCGGTTGACCCAGCGCACCTCGAGCCGCTGGTGGCGGAGCTGCTCGTTGGTGCAGCGGATGTGGCCGCGCGAGCCGCGCCGCCCGACGCTGATCAACGGCGGATGCTCGCACAGCAGCGTCACAATCCGCCCGTCGTCGCCGCTGCCCGCTTCGTAGACCAGCCGGCGCTGCAGCCGCTGGCAGTCGGCCCAGTCCACGCAGCCCAGCAGGTGGAACTGCACCGCAAACGGCGTTCTGCCGTGGTCGCCGTCGGCGGGGACGGGGGCGGGGATACGGGACATAGAAGCGGCCTCGCAGCGGCTGGCGGGATTCCGAGCACACGGCTGTTCACTCTAGCAGGCCCCTGCGCACGCCGGAAGATCGTTTTCGCCGCTCCCCGGCCCGCCCGCCCGGCTTCCATTCTTGGTGCTCGTATGGCACAGTGGAACCTATGGCCAAGGGCAAGAAACACAAAGCGAGCGGCGGGGCGGGGCAGCCGGCCCTGCGCCCCATCACCGAGAACCGCAAGGCCCGGCATCGTTTCGAGGTGCTCGACACGCTCGAATGCGGTGTGGCTCTGGTCGGC
>DAISIS010000720.1:0-2315 GCA_036821925.1 Pirellulaceae bacterium | reverse complement strand
GCTGTTGCAGGTGTTCTCGACCTGGCAGTACGCGCAGTGGATCGCCGACGACGTCCACCGCCGCGGCGGCGTGATGCACGGCAACGGCGGTACGCTCTGGCCCTTCTTCCCCGCTCTGCTGGACGTCACCGGCCAGGAGACCGGCAGCATCCTGAACGCTGAGACGATGGCGATGGCGCGCACGCTGCTGCGCAATAAACCGTACTCGCCGCTGCTCAACACCCAGTTCGCCAAGCTGCCGCCGACGTACATGGAAGAGTACTTCCATCGCAGCGCCCTGTACGGCATCTTCCCCAGCTTCTTTAACGGCGACGTTCTGGAAGACGGCCGGTGGAAGATCGTGCATTTCTTCAAGGACCCCGCCCTCTACGAACGGGCACGGCCGTTGTACAAACAGTTCATCCCGGTGCTGCGGCGAATGTTCGCCGCCGGCTGGGAGCCGGTGACATACGCGCGGGCCTTGCCCGCGGAGGTGCAAGTCGAGCGCTACGGGCCGGGCGCCGCGCGCGAGGTGCTCTTCGCCGTGTTCAACCCGGCCCAGGAACCGGCGCAGGTGAAGCTGACCGTACAAGCGGCTGAACTGAAACTGGACGCGGCCGCGAAAGCCACTGCACTGCTGGCACCGGCCGACCTGCCGGCGGTGCCGGACGGCGACGCGATCGTCGTCACGGTGCCGGTGGCCGCCGGACGCTGCGAAGTCGTGAGCCTGACTCCATGACGTCACAGAAGATCCAGGCCTGGAACCAGCCAGACTGAACGCCGTGGGGCGGGGGAGGTCCACGCAGTGCGCCTCCCCCCAACACGCCCGTCGTCAGCCGCACACCTGTGCCGCATCTCACCCGTGCCGCATCTCAATCGTACCGCATCTTAACCGTGCCACGGGCGCTTGCGGTTGTCGAGTTTCTGGACGGCCTCGAGGGCGATCTTGACGTCCGTCTCGACCTGGAAATCGAACATTCCGGCGATGACGAAGTCGGCGCCGTTGCGATAGGCGTGCGGGAACGCCATCTGGGGTGCGATCGCGCCAGCCGCCATCACCTTGAATGCCACCCACGGCTTGTCGACCGTTTCCATGAACGCGATTGTCTCTTCGGGGTTGTTACACCACATGTTGTCGAAATTGGCGTCGTGGTCCGCGGCGTCGCCCGGCCGCATCCAGTCGTACTCCTTCCGCCGCTCTTGGGGCGTGGCCGACCAGTAGCGATCCATGTGCAGCGTCTTGACGTAGAAGTCGGCGTTGACCTTCTCCCGCTCGCAGGCCATCGGCATGTTCAGCGAATGGCCGCCCACTCCGGCCGGTATGCCCTGCGCCTGGATCAGTTCCACCATCTGGGCGATCACATCCATCGAGCCACCGTTCATCATGAACGTGTCGGTCACCCCGCCGTGCGAATAGAGCAGCGTTGCGCCGAGGTCGACCTGCTGCTTGATCCGGTCATTCATCTTGGTCTTGTCCTCGTCCAACGAGATACAGACCATGGCCTGGATCTTGGGGTTGTGCGTCTCGTTGTACTTCCGCACCGTATCCCAGCACGCCGGATCGAGCTGAATCGTGTTGATGCCGCAGGCCTGCGACAGTTCCAGCGTCTCGAAGACCTTCGCTTCCGTGTTGTACGATGTGAACAGCTTGGATGCATACATCAGATCACGGCTGTGTGCCCAGCCGCCGATCAGGTTGCCACCGATGAACAGCCGGCTCAGCGACACGTTGCCGATCTTGCCGCACGGCATGCTGCCCGGTGGAATATCGGTCTTGGGCTTGTCCGCCGGCGCAGCCTGCGCAGTCCCCTCCTGCAGCGCAGCAGCCAGCGTCTTCTCCTCGATGCTGGCGTGCACCGCACCAGCCGCCGCCGCACCGATCACTCCCTTCGCCAGAAAACACCGCCGGTCAATCTTATCAGTCATGACTGTCCATCTCTCCATACGAGACTCAAGGAATACGCTGCCATCAGGCCCGACCACGTGCCGCTGCCAGTGAAGCGGCACGAGCACCAACCCGCCACTGAATCTTAGTTTCTCCGAGTACGCGGATGAAGTCAACGCGACAAACCCCCACCCCCGCGGGGACAACACGCCGAGGATTCCCCCCAGCGATTGCCCCGTGAACGTGTCGCCTGCCGGATTCCGACAGCCAGCCGATCAGCATTCTGGTCCCCGGGCCGCCAGAATCAGGCAATCGGGCCCTGCCACGCGGGAACCGGCATCCCGCCATGATCGTGCTCCTGCTCGTGCTCGTCACTCGTGATTCGCGGGGCGCCCTGAGGCCACCAGGCGCGCGCAAGCTGTGCGGCCCGTCGTCGGCCGATCCACGCGGC
>DAISIS010000719.1:0-2329 GCA_036821925.1 Pirellulaceae bacterium | reverse complement strand
GGTTCGAAGCCTGGCGGTCACGCCTCGGAGAGGCGTCCGACAATAGCCAGGGGCAAGGGTGTCGCGCAGCGACGCACGCCGCCCCTGGTAGCAGTGCCCATTCTCGAGGCGAAGCCCTGCAAGGGCGACAGTGATCCAAGTGGCGGCCTGCGGTGTTGGGCGCAGGATGGCGTGGTCAACTTCCCGCCGTCATCTGGTTGCCCTCGGGCAGACGTCTCTCATAGGATGGTGGTTATGGACCCAACCCACAAGTTCCCCGTCATGTCAATCTTCGACGATGTTGCGCCGATGGTCGTGCAGTTCAAAGACATCTACTTGCGCAGGCTGCAGTGAACCATGTCCAGCGATCCGTATCTGCAACTGCCGGCCGTCGGTCACTGCAAGGTCCTTGCGCGGCTGGGCGAAGGTGGCATGGGCGTCGTCTACAAGGGATACCATCAGGATCTGGATCTCGATGTCGCGATCAAGTTCCTGCACCCCCACCTGGTGCAGCGCAGTTCGGCCGCCGAACGGTTCCTCCGCGAGGCGCGGCTGGCAGCGCGACTCAATCACCCTTCGATCGTCCGTGTCTTCGACTGTGGCCAGGCGGCCGGCTGTTGTTACATTGTCATGGAGTATGTCGACGGCCAGAGCCTGGAGGCGCACGTGCGGCAGCACGGTGCGCTGCCCGTGTCGCAAGCGCTGGAAATCACCGAAACCCTGGCGGTCGCGTTGGGAGAAGCGCTGAGCCAGGTGCGTGTGATCCATCGGGATATCAAGCCCGCCAACATTCTGGTGACCGCCAGCGGGCAGGTGAAGCTGGCCGACCTGGGACTGGCCAAGACCACCGTCCCCGAGCCAAACACACCCATCCACACCGCGGCCGGCGTGGCGTTGGGCACCCCCAACTACATGTCACCCGAACAGTTTGCTGATGCGAGCACCGTCGATCACCGGGCTGATATCTACTCGCTGGGCGCCACCCTCTACTTCATGCTCGCCGGTCAGGCCCCCTTCCACGGCGACTCGGTGTTGAGCATTCTCAAGCAGGTCAGCGAGTCGAATCCGCCGCCGCTGCCGCGTCACATTCCCCTGGGAGTCGAACAGCTCGTCCTCCGGATGATGGAGAAGGCGCCGGAGCACCGGTTCCAGACATACCGCGAACTGATCGACGCGCTGCGCACCATCCGGCAGCCACTCGATGAAACACAAGAACACCAGTTGCTGCACACGGAGCTGGCATCCGGCGTGTCCATCATTCCGGACGTCAGGGCGGCGGGCCGCGTCCTGCCTACTCGCGCGCCCCGCGAGAACCGCGTCCTGCTGGTGGTGGACATTCAGAACGACTTCTGTCCCCAGGGCGCACTGGCTGTCCCGCAAGGGGATCAGGTCGTCCCGATCATCAACCGGCTGTCGCGCCGCTTCGCCCACGTCATCCTGACCCAGGACTGGCACTGCGAGGATCACCTGTCCTTCGCCTCCTCGCATCCCGGCAAGAAACCACGCGATCTGATCGAGCTCTCGTACGGCCCGCAGATCCTCTGGCCAGATCACTGCGTCCAGGGTACGCACGGCGCGCGATTCCGCCCGGATCTGGAAGTGGAGAACTGCGAGCTGATCATTCGCAAGGGGTTCCACCGGGAGATCGACTCGTACTCCGCGTTCTTTGAAAACGACCGGCAGACACCGACCGGACTGGCCGGCTACCTGCGGGAGCGCGGTTTGGCGCGCATCTTCATCGTCGGACTGGCGACGGATTTCTGCGTCGCCTACTCGGCCATCGACGCCCGCCGGCTGGGCTTCGACGTCACCGTCATCGAAGAAGCCTGCCGCGGTATCGACCTGGACGGTTCGCTCGCTGCCGCCTGGCAGCAGATGGCAGACGCCGGTGTGACGCGCGCCTGATCCGGCACAGCACCGCCGGCCGCCGGCGACACACCTCCGCCGCGTCTGTCCCCCTGTGCCGGTCCCCACCGTGTGCGCGGGACGCGTTCACGGCCCGGACTGTAACCGATCGAGCCGCGGCGCGTCCAATCGTGTGGTTGTTGACACCCATACCCCGTGCGATAGGATGCCCAGCACGGCGGCAGAGGGTTCAATGCGGTGATCCGATCTCCTCAAAATGGGTGATCTACCATGGTTCAGCAGGCTTCCCGAAGGCAGTTGGCTCCCTGGATTGGTCGGGGAGCGGTACTGTTCGGTTTCGTCGCGGGTGTCATCGTCATCATGTTCTGGCTCAGTGGGCGGTTCTCGCCGAAGGTGCCGGAGGGCGTACTGCCCGATGCCGCGGCAGGATCCCGGCTCGAGGGGGAGCCGGCCCACGTCCTGCCGGTCACGCTCCCGCTGACGG
>DAISIS010000718.1:0-2339 GCA_036821925.1 Pirellulaceae bacterium | reverse complement strand
CGTTGCCCACGCAGCAAGGAACCGCCACCTGCTTGCCGTCGGACCACGCGCGCGTAATGAGCTCCTGAGTCTGGACCTCCGCGGGCAGCGCCACGTAGATCGCCAGCAGACCGGCCCGCTGGTAGTCGGGCAGCGCGAGCAGGCCGTGGCAGATCTGCCGGCTGCAACGGCGCTTCTCAGACTGCGCGGCGCGGCGCCGCCCAAACTCATCCCGTAACTGCCGTTTGCGGGCCAGAAACTGCTCGTCACCTGCCACCGGCTGCTCCCCGTTCACGGTTGTCTCACGCGCCCGCCGAATCAGAACAACCCGCTGATCTCGCCCTGCTGATCGATGTCAATGTCGAGCGCTGCCGGGCGCGGAGGCAGGCCGGGCATCGTCATGACGGCCCCGGTGTATACCACCACGAAGCCCGCACCCGCCGACACCTTGGCATCGGACACGGTGACGGCAAAACCGGTCGGGCAGCCGGGCACCTTCGGGTTGTCGGTCAGCGACGCGGGGGTCTTGGCCATGCAGACGGGCAGGTCCCCGTATCCCAGGTCTTCGATCCGCTTGAGCGCACGGGCCGCAGCGGCCGTGAACTCCACACGGGCGGCACCGTAGATCCGCGTGGCGATGGTTTCGATCTTGTGCGCAACCGGGGCGTGCAGATCGTAGAGCGGCGTAAAACGGGCCGGCACCTGGCACAGTGCGGTCACTTTCTCGGCCAGCTCGATCCCCCCCTCGCCCCCCGCTTCCCGGAAATCGGTGATCGACGCGTCTACCCCCGCCGCCAGGCACTGCTCTTTGATGCGTGCCAGGTCGCTGTCGCTGTCGTGCAGGAAACGATTGACCGAGACGACCACCGGCAATCCGAACTGCCGCACGTTCTCGACGTGCTTCAGCACGTTGTCCATTCCATGGATCGCAATGGCCCGGCAGGTGACCACCAGCACCGCCGCCGACGGCTCCAGGTTTCCGACGCGGCACTTGATATGAAAGAACTTCTCGGCGCCCAGATCCGCTCCCAAACCGGCTTCCGTGACCACGTAGTCGGCCAGCTGCAGCGCGAGGCGGGTGGCGATCAGCGTGTTGCAGCCGTGGGCGATGTTGGCGAAGGGCCCGCCATGGACGAACACCGGCACCCCTTCAATGCTCTGAACCAGATTCGGATGCAGAGCATCCTTGAGTAGGACGGCCATCGCTCCCTGCACGCCCAGGTCCGCTACGGTGACCGGCTTGCCCAGAGAGTCGTATCCGATGATCACGTTGCCGAGCCGGCGTTTGAGGTCGGCCAGCCCCGAAGCCAGACACAGGATCGCCATGACCTCCGAGGCCGCCGTGATCTCAAACCCGTCCTCGCGCATCACGCCGTTCGCCCCGGCACCCTGCAGGCCGACCACGATGTTGCGGAGCGAACGGTCGTTCATGTCCAGCACGCGTTTCCAGGCCACCCGCCGCGGATGGATCTCCGGGACGGATTGCTGGTGCAGGTGGTTGTCCACCACGGCGGCCAACAGATTGTGGGCTGTCGACACCGCATGCAGGTCGCCAGTGAAATGGAGATTGATATCCTCCATCGGCAGCACCTGAGAGTACCCGCCGCCAGCCGCCCCGCCCTTCAGACCCATGCACGGTCCGAGCGACGGCTCCCGAATGGCAATCATCGTCCGCCGGCCAATGCGCTGCAGCGCCTGCCCGAGCCCGATGGTGTTCGTGGTCTTGCCCTCGCCCTGCGGCGTCGGCGTCATGGCTGTCACCAGCACGAGCTTGCCCGCCGGGCGGTCGGCCAACCGGGCGGCCGCAGCGGGCGGCACCTTGGCAATGTGCGGTCCGTAGGCGATCAGGTCCTGGCTGTCCAAACCCACAGCGGCCGCCACCTCGGCAATGGGGCGTTTCCTGGCCGAACGGGCTATTTCAATGTCTGATCTCAAGCGTCTGTTCCTGCGCGACCCGGTCGGCCGGTACGCCCCTCCGGTCACGATGCATGCGGTATGCCGAAACTGCCCATCAGACCGAGGAGCGCATCGCGGCTGATGATCTTCTGGTTGTAGTAGTCCAGGATCTGGCCAAGGTCGAACTCCAACCGAATGCCCGGCGTCTCCGCCATCCCGGCATCGGAAATGACGGCCACATCCTCCCGGCTGATCCCCTCGGCAGCGGCCATCTCGCCGATCAGCCGGTCCAGGTCCCTGCCGGCCAGCTCGTGCGGAGGTATTTCCCCCACCACACATTTCGAGTCGTCTTCGATCGGCAATGGGTACCCGAAGACATAGTCAATCCCGAGTCGAGTCTTGAGCGTCTCGGTCAGCGGCGTGAACCCGTTCGAGGCGAGTGCGATCTTGTAACCCATGATCCG
>DAISIS010000717.1:0-2347 GCA_036821925.1 Pirellulaceae bacterium | reverse complement strand
CGCAGCCATTTCACCTCGCCCCGTGCAACTCCTTCCATCCCCTCGTAGATGTTGTTCACCAGACAGACCGCCTGATTGCTCGCCGCATAGGCCGGATCGCGCGGCAGCTGCACGCTCGGCGGCACCGGCCGCGCGACCAGCGGCAGCGGATGCCAGCACGACAGCTGAGCGTCGGCATGCACCGGGCGATGCCGCCCCTCGGTGTCGATCAGATACAGCGCATAGGCGTTCGGCACCTCCTTGTAGTGGTCGGCCGGGTTGACCTTGTACGATACCAGGAACTCGTGATCGCTGACCGGAAACGGATGCGTATACAAGTGCCCGTGCTGGCCATTCGGATCGTGCAGGTAGCTGCCGTCCGCCGCCAGAAAGAACCATCCCGGTTCGGTGCGCCGCTCGATGAACACGTGCGGCGTGATGTTCGTCACGGAATACCGATCGTCCTGCGCCCGGTACTCCGGCTCGTCGGGATCGGGCCCGCGTACACGCACTCCCTTCCGGTAGTCGATCAGCATGATCGCGCCCAGGCACCCGCCCTGCGGATAGTGGCAAGTCCCAACGCACACCAGTCGATGGTCCGTGCCCGGCAGTGGTTGAGGATACATGTAGATCGTGGTGGAGTCGTCCGCCACGCCATAGACTTCTTCGGGCCGCGTTCCGTCCGGGTTCATCGTCCAGATGGTCTTGCTCACCCGCGCGCCCTTGTCGATATACTCCCAGCGATGGTACATGACGCGGCCGTCTGCGAGCACGACCGGGCAGAACTCGCTCACCGGGCTGTTCGTGAGTGGTTCCACATGCGACCCGTCTGCAGCCATGCGATGCAGGCCGGGTGCCACCAGATGGCTCGATCCGCCGCACAGCACCGTGTGCTCGTTGCGCGTCGACGAGAAGATGATACTGTCGTCCTGGAGATAACACGGATGGATGTCGTCGGTGTGCCAGCCCGGTGCCCAGCGGGCCACCTTCTCCGCTTCATCAGCCGGCGGGAAGGACACCTGCCGCAGCCCAGTACCGTCCGTCTTCACTTCCCAGATGCGGAACCCGGAATCAGGATTCGGTCGCATGTCGAACAGAATCCGGGTGGCGTCAAACGAGAGGCTGATCATGCCGATCAGGCCTTGACCTCCCGGCAGGTCGCGTGCCGTCACCACCGGGCGTTCCGTGTGCGTGCGGACGTTGTAGATGTAGATGCCGTTGTCCGGCACGAAGCGATCCAGACTCGTGCCATTGTTGATGTCCGTATAGTAGTGATCGGACGAGTAGGGCTTGCGTTTGACGAACACAATCTCATCGCAACCCAGCTCCGCCGGCTCTACCGCCGTCTGCTCGAACCTGGGCATGCGTGCCGACCTGTCCACTTCCGCTGCGGTTCCGGCGCGCGGCAGGATTCCCGCTGCCAGGACTGCCCACACACTGTACCGCAGAACCAACGCCATGACGCGCAGAACTGGTGAAGCATGATCCATACGATCCCCCTCCCGATCAAGCACCGCATCGCATGTCCGAGAAACAGGCGTCCGGCAGCCGTACAGGGTGAGACCGTACCGCGCGTCCGGCGGCCGCCTTGAGTCTATCGCGAGCAGAACCCGACAGCAAGCAAACGCCCGGATCCAGGGCGAATCACGTGCCGTGAACCGGTCGTGGCGTTTCCCTGCACCGCGCTGCTCGCCACGTTGCGTGTGTCTGGGGGCGCGGCTATGGCAGGCTCGTCAATTCGAAAGCCAACGCCGTGCGGGGTGGCACGGAGAGACGCATCTCGAACCGCCGCTCTTCCATATGCTGGCCAACCGGCCCGTCTGCGCCGATCTCCGCGACACGGACTGTCGGCGTCATCAGGCCGTACTCTGCGGCGTCGACCGGCACGCTGGTAGCGACCGGCTGATCGCCGACGTTCACAAACACCAGGATGGCACGGTGGTCCTGCGGTAGCCGCCAGGCACCCGACACGAGGGCGCCGGTTGTGATCCACCAATTGCCGCCGGCCCAGCCCCAATCAGCACGCACTGTCGGCAGGTCCGGCGCCAGACGCGGGGGCCGGGCCAGCTCGCCGGTGTCGAAATACCGCTTGAGCTGCCGGCGCAACTGCCCCACATGCCGCAAGAACGCGAGATTCTGCGCTTCGTTCACCACCGCCGGATCGATCCACCCCAGCTGCTCGCCGAACACTAACTGCTGACCCACCTTCATGCTCAATGCCAGATCCCGCGTGGGCCCACCCGCATAGTGCCGGCCAAACATGGTCAATGCGCCGCCGTACACGGCCGGAAACGCCGGCACCTGCCCGTCGTTCTGCCAGTGCCAGGTCAGGTACCCATCGAACCAGCGCACGTAAGCCTCCGCGTTG
>DAISIS010000716.1:0-2351 GCA_036821925.1 Pirellulaceae bacterium | reverse complement strand
CCGAACACCCCACCCTGTGCGAGCTCAAGAAGAACTGGCTGGCCGTGCGCGCCAGGAAAACTGAACTCCTCATCACCCTGCTGCCCGATCACCCGCGCGTGCAGGCCTGCCAGGCCCAGGAATCAGAAATCGACAGCCGCCTGCGCAGCGAGCTGAGCACGGTCATGCACCGCCTGGAGGCGGAACAGGCACAACTGCAATTGCGCCGCGAGACGCTCGAACGGGAAGAGGCCGCAGCGCAGGAACGTCTCCAACAGGGTGCCACCCTGCTGGCCGAATACGACAACCTGACAGCACTCGTGCGCAGACAGACCTCTGCAGTGCAACGCGCTGAGCAGCAACTGAACAGCGCGCGGAACAGTGCGCGCTTCAGCGCCGCGGCACCGGCGCCGGCACCCGTCCCGTGCGCCGATTCAGTCCCACACTCGACCGCCCCGCCCAGCCCGGCCCGCCGACTGCTGATGGCGGCAGTCCTGGCGAGCGCCGTGTTCGTTAGCCTGGGTCTGTTCATGCTGCGGCGCGCCCCGCTCACCACCACGACCCCGGCCGGGCCAGCCGCATCGCCGACGGCGGATCCCTCACCCACACCCTCCGGCACCACCCGCATGACACTCACCCAGGCTCTCGCGCGGTGCCATGCGCGAAGCTCGAGGCCGTAGATGTCAGGCGGCGGGCGCCCGGCAGGCGGTACCAGGCAGGCGGCCGGTGATGGGCAGGTCGCAACCAGCGATCGGCCAGCGTGCGTGGCCCGTTCCGCCCCGTTGCACTGGCCGCGGTTTCCGGTTTCAATACGAGCCGTCTTATTTATATCTTGTCTACCGTGTGTCGCCTCAGCCGGCCAGCTACTGTCATGCCCAACGCACTCGTGCTCGTGATCGATCGGCTGGGGAGCGGCTACCTGGGCCCGTACGGCAACACGTGGATCGAGACTCCGGCATGGAACCAGCTCGCGGCCCGCTCGCTGCTGGTGGAATCCGCGTTGGGCGATTCGGCAGACCTGACCACGCTCTACCATTCCTACTGGCAGGGCCGGCATGCCTGGTCAGCGCGGCATGCGCAGGACACACCGGAGCTTGCCGCGCAGTTGGCCAGCCATCATGTGGAGCCCTGGCTGGTCACGGACGATCCCGTGGTAGCGCAGCACGGGGCCGCCGCCGGTTTTGGCGAGCGGGTGATCCTGCCCGTGGGTGAGGAGCGGGAAGCGGCGAGTGTGGAGCAGACGCAACTCGCGCGGTTGTTTGCCACGGCCATCGACGTGCTCGAGCAGGCGCGGCCTCCGTTTCTGATCTGGGTGCACGCGCAAGCGATGCAAGGCCCGTGGGATGCGCCCTACGACCTGCGGTGCCGTTTTATGGAAGACGAGGACCCCGCTCCACCACGTTCGGCCACGCCGCCCGAATGCTGGCTCGGCCCCGACTACGATCCCGACGAACTGCTCGGGTTTCAGCACGCCTATGCCGGCCAAGTGAGCCTGCTTGATACGTGCCTCGGCATCCTGCTCGATGCCCTCTGGTCCGGCGCTGCCGGCGCAGAGACAGCGTTGTTAGCGACCGGGGCGCGCGGCTACCCGCTGGGCGAACACCGCTATGTCGGCCGCACCGAACGACCGTTGCACGCCGAACTGGTGCAGGTTCCCTGGCTGCTGCACTGTCCGGAGGGGGCCGGCGCCGCCTGGCGTGCACACCAGGTCGTGCAGCCGCCGGACCTCTTCCCCACGCTGCTCGAATGGTTCGACGTCGCGGCGCCCGACGCGCCCCTGTGGGGACGTTCAGCGCTGCCGCATCGACTGGAACATGAAGAGCGGACCGCACGCGAACAGGCCGGCATCGTCGATGGCGGCGAGCGGGCCCTACGCGTGCCGGCGTGGTATTTGCGGCAGGAATCGACCGGCCAGCCGCACTTGTACGCCAAGCCCGACGACCGTTGGGAGTCCAACGAGATCTCCGACCGCTGCCAGGAGGTGGCCAACCAGCTGGCCGAGACGCTGGCATGGTTCGAAGCGGCTGCCCGGGCCGACGACCGACCGCGGCTGGCCGCGCTCCCCGATGTGCTTCGCGAAGGCCTGGAGTAACACCGGAGGTGGCTGCCAACGATCCCCGGGGGGACAGGGCCAGAGTGAGGGTGCCTGCCGTGCGGAATGCTCAAACCCCTGCCCCTGATGGGACTGGCCCGTTGTCCGGACGAACGTGGACCCTCCTCTTCGGAAACGGGTAGAATGAAGTGCGGTTGACCGGGCAACAGCAATTTTCGCCCGCGAGACAGAAAATCCGAGTATTGGCGATTCCACTGGACTGCCGTTCCATGAAGCGACGCGCATCACTTGCTGCGTGTATTCTCCTTCTCGCTTCTCC
>DAISIS010000715.1:0-2357 GCA_036821925.1 Pirellulaceae bacterium | reverse complement strand
GGCAGGCCCAAACCTGGCAGGCCCAAACCTGGCAGGCCCAAACCTGGCAGGCCCAGTCTGCCAGAGCATGTCGGCAGCCGGCGCGAGGTTCGCGCACGGGGACATACTCCTGCTTTATATCGGTGTTTCGATTGCGCAAGGTTTTCCGATTTTAGTGGAATTCCGGTGTGCGCGCGGGTCGAGCTCGCAGGGCCCGCGCGCGCGGGAGCTCAGCCGGCAGGAGGTGTGAGGCGGCGGCAGCGCGGGCTGGGCAGCCGGCCGGTCAGGGGGCGGCGCGTGCGGCCACCGCCTGGTCCGACCAGCGGATCATGGCCAGGGGCGACTTCCGCGTGCCCTGATAAGTGCCGGACTGGTGCACGATTGTGCAGGACTCCAGCAGGGCCGGTTGCAGCTCGGCCACGGCATCGGCCGTAATCTGCGTGTCGCGGAGGAAGAGGAGTTGCAGCTGCTCCATCTGCTTGAGCGATGCGACGGCCCCGTCATCGACGAGAGTGTTGCCGAGATACAGGTCCTCCAGCGTCTTCAATTCCGCGAGCGCGGCCAGCGACTCGTTGGTGATCTGAACGCCGTTGAGGATCAGGGTGCGCAGTTTGGCCAACTGTGGCAGCTGGGTCACCCCCGCGTCGGTCACCTGGGACTGTGTGAGATCCAGGTGTTCCAGGTTGGTCAGTTCGGCCAGCGCTGGCAGCCCGGAATCGGTGATGTGGCAATTGAGCACGAGTGTCCGGAGCTGATGCATGCGTGCCACGTGCACCAGGGCGGCGTCGGTAGTCCGATTGCCGCAGATGCTCAGCAGCTCCAGGTTGGGGAGTGTGGCAAGCGGTGCCAGGCCGTTGTCTGTCAGGTGGCTGCGGGGGGTGGCGACGAGCACGACGGTCCGCAACCCAGGCAGGTGGCTGGCGAGGGCCAGCGCGTAGTCATTGGCGTCGTCGCCTTTGAAGCTGGCGCCGATCACGCGGTTTTCGTTGTTCCACCACAGCCGCGTGCTGGGCAGGCGGGTCAGTCTGGCCGTGGCCGATCGCTCGCTGGCCGTCAGGGGCTGGTCAATCTTCGCCTCCTGCCGGGCCCCGGCCGGCTGCTGAGCAGCCACAGCGCTCGCCAGACAGGCCGTTATGGCACACCCGAGGCAGACGAACAGACGCATGATACAACTCCGGAGGCAAGGCCTCTTGGGACTATTTGAAGGAGATCGAGGAGATGGCTTCCTTGTTGATCAGGATCACGGAGTTTTCCTGCCAGCCGTCTTCGCAGGCGTCATCCTGGATTCGGGCTCCGGTGAGCGGAAAGAACGCGCCGGCCTCCAGGGACAGGTATGCCTGCGGGTCCTGCGCGGCCTTCGCGTGAATGCGGCCTTCGACCAGGAGCGTCGGCAGGGTCAGCACCACATCGATGGTTTTTCTGGCCAGCGACGCGAAGAAAACTTTGCTCTCGCTGCGGCGGTCCTCGTCAAGCAGCAACACCAGATGAATGTTGTTCTTGACCAGCACGGTGCTCGCCAGCGTGACGAGCGCATGGTCTTCGGCGCGGGGGCAGATCCGGACCTGGTCCAGCTTGAGGTACCGGGTGTTATGATCGTTCAGGACGTCCAGCAGGCGACCGGTCCCGGTGGCGACCGACCCGTGCGCGTCGTGATGGGACAGCACAAAGAGCGCTGTTGCAGAATGACCGTCCACAAAACCTACCCTGTGTCTCCTGCACACTGCATCGGTCCGGTGCACGCTGCCCGAACCTCTTCCGTCCGGCGCTTGCCGGGTCGCTCTTCCGCGTTGAATCGGTTGCCGGCAGGAACCGGCTTGAGCACGACCGGCAGAGGGTGGATAGTCGGATTGTAGGGAATATGCGTGTTGCTTCGCGGGCGCCTGGGAGGCGGTATTCTCCGCGGCCATCTGCGACGTACACTTGCTGCGTACGCCGGCCCTGTGCGCATGCGGGCGGTGCGGGCCGCGACTTTCACGCAATCCACTCCAGACTCTGGACGGTGCGACCATGACCGCGCTTGACAGTTCGCCGGCGGCTGGCAGCCTGCTGGCCGCCATTTTTTCGGACGAGACGTTCTTGCCGGCGGAACCGGGCAGCATTGAAGAGACCGGTCTGTCGCCGACCTTGATTGAAACGCTGATCTGCAAGTATGTGATGGTGGTCGGTTCGGCCAGCGGGCGGCAGATTGCCGAGCAGATCTGTCTGCCCTTCGGGACGCTCGATGCGATCTATCGTTCACTGCGTCAGCGCCAGATCCTGGTGCATACGGCATCCGCCCAGATGAACGATTACTACTACACCTTGACTGACCAGGGGCGGCAGTGGGCGCAGCGTTTGATGGAATCTTTTTTCCAACCGATCGAACTGCAATGTGTTTT
>DAISIS010000714.1:0-2361 GCA_036821925.1 Pirellulaceae bacterium | reverse complement strand
CGCCGGTCACGTGCGGCAGCTGATACGGCTGCCGCACGCGCGGGGGGCGGATCTGGAGATCCACCCCTCCGGGACGATCTGGCCCGCGCGGGCCGTCAGTCCAGCGTCCAGGGCTTGCGGTACTCATAGTGCATCAGATCGTTTGCCTCTGGGATATTCGTGATCTGTTCTTTCTCGGGATCCCAGTGGACGGTCGACCGTGTGGCCAGTGAGATGTTGGCCAGCAGTGCCATGGAGGTGGAGCGGTGTCCGATTTCGACATCGGCGTGCGGCTTCTCCCGCGACTTCAGGCAGTCCAGGAAGTTGCGGGTATGGTCGCGCACATGCTGCGAGTATCCCTCCGCGAACTCCTTCTTGATCGGCTCCATACGTGCGTCCCGATCGTCCTGGTACCGGCCGCCGCGTTCGGGCAGCACCTCATAGCTTTCGTCGCTGACGTACAACGCACCCTCGGTGCCGCGGAACTCGGCGAACGCCTGTCGCGGCAGCGCCCGGTTGCCGCTGGTTTCGTACTGGGCAAAGACAATCATGCGGCCCGAGGCGAACTGGAACATCCCCTCCATCACATCCGGCACCGTGCGGTCGTCGTCGATTACGAACCGGCCGCCGAGTGCGGAGATGAGTGTCGGACCGAGTTCGTCGCCGGTGAGCCAGCGCATGATGTCAATGAAATGGACTCCGTTGTCGGCGAACCGCGTGGCGTACGGGTCCCACCAGCGGAACTTGAACGGCGTGATCGTCGCCTGGAACGGCCGGGACGGTCGCGGCCCGAGCCACATGTCCCAGTCGAGGTCTTGGGGCGGATCGCTCGGTGCCGCCTTGCCGATTCCCAGCGGGAACATGTTGGTCGTGTCGTAGGCCCGCGCGATCGTGATCTTGCCAAGCTGGTTGGAGGCGATCAGATTCGCGGCATCGGCGTACGACAGGCCGGAGCGGCGGTGGGTGCCGACCTGGACCACACGGCCGGTCTCGCGCGCCACCTCCACCATCTTGCGCCCTTCGTAGAGCGTCTTGGCCAGCGGCTTCTCGCAGTACACGTCCTTGCCGGCCCGGCAGGCCATCACCGTCTGGAGCGCGTGCCAGTGGTCGGGGGTGGCGATCAGCACCGCGTCGATGTCCGGCTGGTCGATGATCTGGCGGAAGTCGGTGTGCGTGGCCGCCTTGCCGCCGAGCAGCTTCTGGTTGGCCGCATCCATCGTGGACCGCGACACATCACAGATCGCCGCAATCTCGCAGTCGGCATGCTGCAGGAAGAACTCCATCACCTGGCAGCCGCGATTGCCGGTGCCGATCACGCCCAGCCGCACGCGATCGTTCGCCCCGAGCACACGCGTGGCCTGGAGCGCCGTCATGCCAAAGGCGGCGGCCATACTGGTCTTGGTAAAGGTTCGTCGTGATATCTGCGGACGCATGCGATTCCTCCAGTAGGCAAGAGCATTCGGTGGTCTGGTCAACACGTCCCACCGCACTGGATCAGACGACCGCGGGGGTGCGACGGCAGGACAGTGGGAGCACTCCGAAGCTACCACTTCAAATCGGCCGCGGCAAGGCAGGTCGGCAGCATCGGCAGCAAGTGGCCGGCACGTGTCCGGATTGGTCGCCCTAACGCTCCTGCAGATCGGCGGCGGCCGGGTCGCGCATCAGCGGCCACAGATCGTGCTTCCAGGTGCCGTCAAGATGGCGGATTCCCGTCCGCTGGTCGGGCGCATCCTGGTCCTGATACGAGTAGATCCACCACCCCGCGAAACCGTACTCGGCACACTTCTGGAAGTGCCAGGCCAGCAGCTCGCTTCCGGTATGCCCCTCCGCGGGGATGATCGACTCTTTCCGTTCCAGCTCATGTCCGGGCCCCTTCAAGTCGGTGACGATCACGCGCGCGGCGTTTTCCGGGCCGAGGATCTCCACCATCCGCCGCAGGTAGTACACGCCGTCGGGGGCGGGATCGCAATAGGGATACGCCGTCAGCAGCCAGTAGTCGGGTGCCTGCGCAAGCTCGTCGACAATCCAGCGTTTGAGGTTGCTCAGCGCGCTGAGCCGCTCCTCGGGCGTGCGGCGCATCCAGTACTCGGTGTTGGAGAATATCGGGAGCATGATCGGGGCCGCTTTGGGGCGTGATCCGGCGGCACGGAATACCGGCCAGACGCGCCGCACGAACTCGCGCGTGTGCGCCAGGATCGCCGGGTTGGCATCGGTGTTCCACAAGCAGGGTTCGGCGGTGCCCAGCTGATAGTTCCCCATCATGCACCACAGGGCGATCCGCTCCGGATGCTGCGTCCGCGACTCGACGTACTCGATCACCTCCCGGTACCACGTGGCCGCTTCGTCCCAGGGCGTGTCGTCTGCCACCGGCCAAACCGGGTT
>DAISIS010000713.1:0-2364 GCA_036821925.1 Pirellulaceae bacterium | reverse complement strand
GGAGGAGCACGACATGCCGCTGTACGAGGTCGAAACCGACGCAAATATTATTATCACTTGGGCGGGCGATGAAGAGGCGGCCAGAAGCGTGCTGCCAGAAGCCTACCCGCGCGACACGGTCATCCGCATGACCAAGCGACCTCGCGACACGTGGGTCATCTCCAAAGGGGCGCTCGGCCTGACCGGTCGGCGCGGCGATCCGTGCAATGTCGCCCGCGATTGCCTCGCCAAAGCCGCCGGCGACAAGGTGCACGCCATCCGACTGTACATGCACGAAACCGGCTCCGATCTGGAACACGCCCGCAAGGCAATCGAGTCCAACATGGTGATGGGCTGGTAGGGAACCTGTCCCCTCACCCCCGGACGGCAGACGGCAGGACAGCGGGGCAGCGAGCAAACAAGAAAAACTCAGGTGGGACAGGCACCCGGCCTGGCATGCTGGTGTGACGGGTCCTGGTTCGAAGCCCGCCGCAGCCGCATGGTCGGCTGGAAGCCTATCCCACCGATGAGAGCTGGAATCAGCGGCTATAGGTACCCGGATACGGGTCGGCCGGCGTGGTCACCGGGGACGTCCCAGCGGCCGGACTGAGCAGGCTGCTGTTGCGGCTGGTGCTGCCGGGCAGGTATCCGCCCGAGGCGCTCGGAGGGCCGGCCGCCGCGTTGGCACTCGCCGGGTATCCGCCCCCCGTCGCGTAGTTGCCGTACTGCGACGACGCGCCGTACACCGGAGCATCTGCGTAGTTGGCCGGAGCTGCCGCGTAGGGTGCCGTCCCGTAGCTGGGCGGCACGGCCGCGGTGGCCGGATACGCGCCGGTGGGCACCTGAGGCGCGAGCTGGTCCGGACGCGCGACCGGATAGCTGTCGCCGGCCACGGTTGTGGGGTAGGCATTGGCGGGCGGGATCGCGACCGATGCCGGGTATTGCGGGTACTGCGCGTCCGGCGCACCGTAATTGGGCGCGGGCGTGGTCACCGGGGCGTAGTTGCCAGCCGCGGGCGGCACCGCCGCCTGATACGGCGCCCCACCGCCCGCCGGAGCCGGATAGGCGGAGCTGGCGTAGGCAGACGCGGGGAACTGAGCGTCCGGCGCTGACCAGCCGCTGGTGCGCGCGTCGGCAGTCGCGGCCACCGGCCCACCACTCTCCGGTGTCGAAGTCCGGTAGAAACCCTGTTGCGTTTGTGTCATCGCAGGACCACTGCCACCGGTGTCAAACGGTCCCGTGGCATAGCCGCTCGCCGCGGCCGTCGGCATCCCACCGCTCGCACCACCCGGTGCAGTCGGAGGTGTGGCAGCATACCCGCCGGGCAGGTCGCCCGGTGAAGCCGGCGAGGTATGGCTGGCCAGCGCTGTGTTGGAGGCCGGCGCAGCTGCCGGGTCATCGGCCGGATACGGCGGCACACTCACCGACGGCGGTTGTGTCACGTCGCGCGTACCCGCGATTGACGACGCGGGGGGCTTCTTCTTTCCCCAGCTGACCCAGTTCGAACCCGGCATCCCCCACCCACCGCTGCGACAGCCTGTGTTGAGACACGCCACACCTACCGCGGTAATCACGACAAGTGCGCAATACCGTAGAGAAGCTCGCATGGTTGTTGGAACCTTACTTTGTTACCTGGACGTCACCGCTCGGCGCGCAGAACAGCCTCAAGAGGCCGACAAGTGAGTCGTTGCCAGGTGGTAGTGGATACGATGAGACTGAGGTTCTCAGGGTGCCCCTGCCGCGGCTCCATTCCTTGTCGAATGGCCGCTTGCTCCGGACACCCTGACCCGAGATGCCGCCGTCACCCGACAACCCCGGCGCGTCGACCGACCGGTCGGACCCGCAGCTCTCGGCATAAGGCGGCGGATCATAGACCGAGCGCACAAGTGCGTCAACGTCAGTTCACGCAAATGCAACAACCAAGAAACAGAAGAAGCACGCGGCCATTCCTACCCGGCCAGAGGCTCCTTCTTCTCCGTGATCTGCGGACACTGCGGAGCCATTTCCGCGTTGAGCTGGATGTAGTCCTTCCACTCATCCGGCACATTGTCTTCGTGGAAGATCGCGTCGACCGGGCATTCCGGAACGCAGGCTTCACAGTCGATACACTCGTCCGGATTGATGTACAACATCTGCTCGCCTTCGTAGAAACACTGTACCGGACAGACCACTACGCAGTCGGTGTATTTGCAGCCAAAGCACGCCTTGGTTACGACATGAGTCATGGGCGAGTCTCCTTGTCAGACATACAACTTGTTAGGGATTCTACCGCCTGTGTCCAGCACATGGTAGGGGCTCGGCGCACCCGATCCCGATTTGCCAGACGCGGTGCGTTGTGCACCTGCGTGAATCAAGCTTGCTTCGTGATGCCGGCACACGTAAAAT
>DAISIS010000712.1:0-2366 GCA_036821925.1 Pirellulaceae bacterium | reverse complement strand
GTTGTCCCTACGGCCTGGTGCTGGTCGTCGGCCCCGTGGGCGCCGGGAAGAGCACGACCCTGTTCAGCCTGCTGCGGGAGCTGCATTCGCCCGACCGCAGCCTGGTGACGATTGAGGATCCGGTGGAGCGGCTGCTGCCGGGCGCCAATCAGATCCAGGTCCAGAGCAAGACCGGGCTGAGCTTCGCGGTGGCGCTGCGCGGCGTGCTGCGTCAGGATCCCGACATCCTGGGGATCGGAGAGATCCGCGACGCCGAGACGGCGGCCATCGCCTGCCAGGCGGCCATGACTGGCGTGCTGGTCCTGTCGACGCTGCATGCGGGGAGCGCCGCGTCGGCGCTTGCGGTGCTGCGCCAGTTCGGCGTGAACCCGACGGTGCTGGGCGATGGCCTGCGCGGCATCGTGTCGCAGCGACTCGTGCGCCGCGTGTGTGCCGACGCGCGCGAAGAGCACGTGCCCGACGACGAGACGTGCCACCGACTGGGCCTGCCGTGCGGCCAGACCGCGGTGCGGGGGATCCCCGCCGACAGCAATTTCCAGACGGGATACGTGGGCCGCATTGGCGTCTTCGAAACGTTGCCCGCCACGTTTGCCGTCCGCGATGCCATCGGGCGGCACGCCTCGACCGATACCATCCGACAGATCGCCGTCGACGAGGGGATGACGACTCTGGAGGACAGCGCGCGGCGGCACGTGCAAGAGAAGACCACCTCGGTTGATGAGTTGGAGCGGATCCTGCTGGACCTGCAACTGCAGTACTGACATGGACACCCCCGGTGTGGAGCTGATCTGAGATGCCTCGCCCGCTGCCTTGCACTCCGTTTCCACGCGCTGCCAGGCTCCTCCTGCTGCCCCTCGTGACGCTCCTGCCAGCCAGTCCCCGCGCCGTGGCGGACGTCCCGCGCAACGAGCAGGCCGTGGCCGACGTGGCCGCCGGCCGGGTCGACACCGCGCGCGCTTCCTGGTGGGGATTCGACGACACCGACGCCACCGGGGCGCTCCAGGCGGCCATCCACTCGCGTGCCCGGCGCGTCGTCATCGATAACACGGGCAGCCCGTGGCGCGTGACGACCATCAGCCTGCCGAGCGACAAGGAAATTGTGTGGGAGGCCGGGACCGTCGTGGAAGCACAGCGCGGCAAGTTCCTGGGAAAAGGAGATTGCCTGTTCGTCGCCAGCGGGCAGCAGAACCTGACGCTGCGCGGAGAAGACGCTACGCTGCGGATGCACAAACAAGATTATCAGAATCCACCCTACGAGCCGGCCGAATGGCGCCATGCGCTGGAAATCCGCGGCTGCCGCAACGTCACCGTGGAAGGACTGACTTTCCAGAACAGCGGCGGTGACGGGATCTACCTGGGAGCGGGGCGCGACGGCGCGACGAACACTGACATCACGATCCGCCGCGTCGTGTGCGTCGACAACCATCGCCAGGGAATCAGCGTAATCACGGCCGAAAACCTGCTGATCGAAGACTCCACCTTCCGCGGCACGCGCGGCACGGCCCCGCAGGCGGGCATCGACTTCGAACCGAATCGCCCCGACGAGCGACTGGTAAACTGCGTGCTGCGCAACTGCCACAGCGAAGACAATGCCGGCTGCGGTTACCTCATCTACCTCGGTCCACTGTCCCGCGCCTCCACCCCCGTCTCGCTCCGGTTCGAGCAGTGCACATCGCAGGGGTGCCAGCAACCGTCCGTCTATATCGGCATCGCCAACAGCCAGGGGCTGCGATCGGTGACCGGCCGGATCGAGTTCGCCGATTGCCGGTTCGACGCCGACGCCGGAGGGGGCCTCATCATCCGCGGCAATGAGACCGATGGATGTCAGCAGCGATTTGTGCGGTGCGAGATCATTCGCCGCGATCAGCACGAGAAGCATGCGGCGCCCATTATTGTCGAAGCACCCCGTTCGCTCGAAGCTGGCACCGGCAACATCGAACTGAGCCAGTGCACAGTTCGCGATGCGATCGCCCGGCAGCCGATCGCCTTGATCGCCTCGCCGCTGGCCGGCCTGCCCGGCATCTCCGGTTCACTGACCAGCTACGACCCGGCGGGCGAGCGCTGTTACACGATCGACGCGTCCCAGCTGGCCGCTTGGTTTCCCGGGCAGGGTCGGGTGGATCAGATCGTGCCGTACGAGTTTTCCTGGCCCGAGTTGTCCTGGCCCGACGCCCGACCGGCGGCAACCGACGCGCCAGCCGCGCAGCTGGTCGACGAACCGCCGCACATGTTCCATCTGCGGGGCGAGGCCGATCTGCTGGTGTGGGGCCAGGCGGGAGAAGCGGTCGAACTGCTGGCCGATCTGGGGACCGTCGCAGCGCACCCGCTGGCAGAGGGCAACATGACCCTGGTGGCGACCCAGTCGC
>DAISIS010000711.1:0-2378 GCA_036821925.1 Pirellulaceae bacterium | reverse complement strand
GGCCGCGACCTGGCCCCACGCGTCGCCTCCGCCATGCGGGCCGGCATGACCGCCGACTGTACTGACCTGCAGATCCAGGACGTCACCGACCCGCGTTCGAAAGAGGTGCACAAAAAGCTGCTGCTCCAGATCCGCCCCGCGTTCGGCGGCAACATCATCGCAACCATCGTCAACTACGACATGTGGCCGCAGATGGCCACCGTGCGGGAAGGCGTCATGCCGCTGCGCGAACCCGACCCGGCGCGGCAAGGCCAGGTCATCCCGCTCACCGTCTCCCTGAGCGACGACCTGTTCGCCATCCAGCTCATTGAAAAACACCTCCAGCCACGCACGGTGAACCTCAAAGGCGCACGCGTCATCGTGGCCGGCGGGGGCGGAGTGGGCAGCAAGGCCAACTTCCAGCTGATCCACGAGCTGGCCTCAGCGATCGGCGGAGCGGTCGGAGCCAGCCGCGCGGCCGTCGACGGCGGCTACATCAGCAAGGACTACCAGGTCGGCCAGACCGGCACCACGGTCCGCCCGGCACTCTACATCGCGGCCGGCATCAGCGGCGCGGTGCAGCACCGCGCGGGGATGGAAGAATCGGCCAAGATCATCGCCATCAACTCCGATGCCGATGCCCCCATCTTCTCCGTCGCCCACTACGGCATCGTCGGCGACCTGAACAAGGTGATTCCGACGATGATCAAGGCGTTGAAAGAAAGAAGCGGGGGGGAGTAAATGACGAATGACGAGATACCCAAGCACGGGGGGAATGACGAATGACGAAATACCCAAGCACGGGGGGAATGACGAATGACGAAATACCCAAGCACGAAGGGAATGACGAATGGCTAGATACCCAAGCACGAAGGAAGGACGAATGGCTAAGGACGAATGCCGCAGACGCTTCGTCATTGGGGCTTCGTCCTTCCTTCGTGCTTGGGTATCTCGTCATTATTAATTTGGCGAGCGTTTTCCGCATAGATAAACTAGACCCGGAGTCGCCCGTGGCCAATTACTTCCTCGACAACCAGGACATCCTGTTCCTGTTCGATCACATTGATCTGCAGGAAATCGCCAGCCTGCAGGAGCTGCATGCCGAGAACGGCGACGCGGATTACGTGCCGCAGGATGCCGCGGACGCTGTCGACAACTACCGCCGGTCGCTGGAGATCGTCGGGGCGGTGGCGGCCGAAACGATCGCGCCGAACGCCGAAACAGTCGATCGGGAAGGCAACACGCTCAACGACGACGGCACGGTGACGCTGCACCCGAACGTGCGGGAGAACATCCAGCGGATGACGCAGGCGGAGCTGATGGGGTTCACCCTGCCCCGCAAGTACGGCGGCCTGAACTCCCCGAACCTGATCTACACGATGGCGACCGAAATCGTGTCGCGTGCCGACGCGTCGTTCATGAACATGTTCGGCCTGCAGGGGATCGCCGAGACGGTCAATGCGTTCGCCAACCAGGAGATCAAGGACGAGGTGCTGCCCCGCTTTTCCGAAGGGGAGGTGACCGGCGCGATGGTGTTGACCGAGCCGGATGCGGGGAGCGACCTGCAGGCGGTGCGGCTCCGCGCGCACCAGGACGAACAGGGCAACTGGTACCTGAACGGCGTCAAGCGATTCATCACCAACGGCTGCGGCGAGATCCTGCTGACGCTCGCGCGCAGCGAACCGCATATCAGCGACGGGCGCGGGTTGAGCCTGTTCATTTCGGAGCGGTCGGAGCATGTGAAGGTCCGCCACCTGGAGAAGAAGCTGGGCATTCACGGCTCGCCCACCTGCGAACTGGTCTACGACAACGCCCCGGCCCGGCTGGTCGGCGAACGGCAGCGCGGCCTGATCACGTACGTGCTGGCCCTCATGAACGGCGCGCGGGTGGGGATCGCCACCCAGTCGCTGGGGCTCGCCGAAGCGGCCTACCGGCTGGCGCGCACGTACGCCCACACGCGGCACCAGTTCGGCCGCGCGATCGAGACGCTCCCGGCGGTGGCCGAGATGGTGACCGACATGCGCGTGGCGATCGAAGCGGCCCGCGCGCTGACCTATGAGACCAGCCGCGTGTGCGATCTGGAAAACAACTACCTGCGGCTCACCGAAACGTGCGCCGACCGGCTCGAACCCGAACAGCTCAAGGCGTACAAGAAAGAGCTCCGTGCGCTCAAGCGGCTCAACAGCATGCTGACGCCGATGAGCAAGTACTATGCGTCGGAGATGTGCTGCCGCGTGGCAGATACGACCATCCAGGTGCTGGGCGGGTCGGGCTACATGCAGGACTACGCCGCCGAGCGGTATCTGCGCGACGCGCGGATTACCACGATCTACGAGGGGACCAGCCAGCTGCAGGTTGTGGCGGCCGAACGGGGCGTGACGTCTGGTACGTTCGAGAAG
>DAISIS010000710.1:0-2379 GCA_036821925.1 Pirellulaceae bacterium | reverse complement strand
CGATCGCGCACTGTGCCGTCGGCAGGCAGGCAGGGAAAACCTCCGCTGAGCCCCTCGGCCGGCCGGGCAGTGGGCACGCCGGCCAGCAGCGCGGTTCCGCCCACAGCGGCTTGTAGGACGCTTCTGCGACTCAAGGCTGTGTGTTTCACGTGCGTTCCCTTTGTGTGACGAAAACTTTGTGTGCTGTAAACGTTGACCAGCGCGAACCGCACGTTATTGCCACAGCGACTTGATTAGCTCGACCGTGCGATCGACCAGCACCTGCCCGCCCTCCGGGCCGACCCGATTGCTCTGCGGGACTGCGCCGTATCCGCCTCCTCCGACGGCCCTGGCGGTGGGCAGGTAGGAGCTTTCACCGGCCAGTTGCAGGATGAAGGTCTGCAGCGCGGGGCTGCGGGCCTTGATCGCTACGCCGAAATCAGTGTACAACTCGAAGTTGTTGGTGGCGATCGCCACGTCTCCCAGCCGCACCACGTGCAGTTCCATCGGATGGGTCGCGCCGGGAGCGGCCAACTGCTGCTCGTACCGGTCGATGACGCGCTGGTGCCACCGCATGAGCGTATGCTGGGCCGGATCCTGGGAGAGCTTGGCGACTTGTTCGCGGGCCGCCGCACATTCCTCGGCCGTCACTGCACGCAGCGGCAGTTCCACGGTCTCGACCCGATGCGCAAGCACGACGTCGGTGCGACGATCCTGGCTGGCGCCCTGGTAGGCTTCTTCCCAGGCGCGGTCGATGCGGCGGGCGATCTCTTCGAGCCGCGTCAGCCCGCGGAGTTCCCGCATCCGGTCTTCCGCAGCCTGGCGGAACTGCAGGTGCGGCGACTGGTCCCCCGCTGCACCGATCCAGCCGAGCACGGCCAGGTGTTCGCCGTGGCGGGCGGCCAGCAGTTGACGTACTTCGTGCCAGTAATCCGCGTTGACCGCCAGACGGTTCTCGACCTCCTGCGCGGGGCAGGCCACGTTGATGGCGGTCGCCAACAGCTTCTGTGCGCGGTCCCAGGCCAGTAGTACCTCGACACCATGGTCCTCATGCCCTTCCATGCCGCGGAAGTCAGGCCGATCGGTCTTTCCGTACATCTCAGCATGACCGTCGGCATACACCGCGCGGCGTTGTTGGGCGACGACGGCGTGCCCCAGCCCCCAGCCCACCGAACCTGGCGCCCGCGACTGCCAGGCCTCCACGATCACATCGGACAGGCGGCCGACGAGCAGCTCGAAATACTCGGTCGGCTGCATCACGCCGTCCGGAGGGATGTTATACGCACCCTCGACGAGCACCGGAGCGCAGTGCGTATGCGTGGCAGTCAGGATCAGCTTGCCCGTATCGAAATCAGGCAGGCGATCCTGGATCCGCTCACGCACCTTCGCGATGAGGCCGCCCCGGAACGACGTGAGGTCGCAGGAAACGAACAGGGCCTGGTCGACCACCTGCTCGCCGCGGCGGCTCTCCAGAGCCAGCGCCACGGCTGTCACCGGTGATTCCACGGCCGTCGAGATCCGCGTGTGCATCTGGCCCTGTAAGGCTACTGGTCGATCGGGAGTAATGCTCGTCTTGGCGGCGCCCACCAGGAGTGTACTCGGCTGGTCGGCCGCGTCCGCGGCCCACGCCTGTGCAGGGAGGCCAGCGATCCCTCCCGCGACTACCACGATGGCCAGGCCAACTAAAATACGACGATAAAGTGATTGGCTCATGCGCGCGACTCCCGTCTGCTCCTTACTTCATCTCCAGATCCCACAACACATCCGCTCCCACCGGGCCGCCGTCCGGGCGGAGCGTGCGCGCCGGACTGCTGGGTGCGAGGCGGTAATCGCCCCGCGCCGGATCGATGAACTGCGGATCGGCGAAGACCGAGTGGGCGTCCAGGCCCGTCGCCTGCCGATACTCGTCGAAACCGTCCAGCAGCTCCTGGAACCAATAGGCCATCACACCGGTGGTGCTGAACCACAGGTTATAGTCCATTTCCGGCAGCACTTTCCAGCCGCTCGAGTAGCGGCTGCCCCAGTCGGTCACGCCGGCGAACACATTGTACTTGATCTCGATTCCCTGGGTGGCCGCCGTATTGCTGTAGAACATCAGGTGGCTGCCGTTCTGGTCCGGCCGCTGCGCATGCGCCCAGCAACGCCCCGCATCGACGCACGTGTTGTTGAGGAAGCGGATATTCTCGGTCACGGCCTCTGCCGGGTGATTCCAGTACTCGAACGAATACTCACAGTTACGGATGAAGTTGTGGCGGTACGTGATGTTGATCTGGCGGGAGTCGGGGCCGTTCCCCTGATTGGTGAGCGCCGCGTCGTAGACTTCCCAGATCCGGCAGCCTTCGACGAGGTTGTCGTGCGCTGCCCCCCAGAACTCGATGGCGTTGCCGTACCGCACAGGCA
>DAISIS010000709.1:0-2379 GCA_036821925.1 Pirellulaceae bacterium | reverse complement strand
CGGCAACAACTCCAGCGCCCAGCGGTTGAAGCGGTCCTTGCTGGCACGATACGGATCACCGTGCCCGCAGAGCTGCCGGATCCGCCGGTGCACCTTCTGCGCCAGGGCGGCCGGCGGCTGACTCAAGTCCAGGTGGCTGGCCGCGGCCAGCACTTCGCGGATCACCTGTTCGTGAATCCGCTCGTCGGGCGTCACCAGGCGCACCGCGGCCAAGGCTTGGCGAATCAGGCAGGGGATGCAGTCGAAAAAAGTCTTCATGGGTGGCGCACCAGGTGGGCATCCGTCAGCGAGGCAGGATTCTCACGCCGGAGGCGGTGGCCTGGCTCGCGCTGGAACGGCAGGCAGCACACCCGCTCGGAGCCGCGTCCCGGACCACGCTGTAGACTCGATAGGCAGGATACCAGCAACCGCTGCAGCACGAGTCACAGCAGCACGGGTCGCAGCAGCGGTACGCGTAAACCGGACCGACACAGCAGCTGGCGGGGACCACGCAGCGAGAACAGGGACCCGCTGCCGCGCAGCACGGATCCACCACGTAGTAACAGGAGCGCGGAGCGAACCAGCCGTCACACGCCTGCGCGCGGCCAGCGCCCGCCAGGATGGCCAGTGCCAGCAGCCCCGAAACCAACGAAGCCACACCAGTTCTCTGCGTCATGTTGATGCTCCTTGCGTAGATAGTTGATCAGGTCTCTCAGGTCTCCAGGTCAAATTCGATCCGTGTCCCCACGTGACAGGAAACGCAGCGGTCGGGAAACGCGTCCCACAGCGCCGCGGTAGCAGCGCGCCCCGTGCAGTGCGCCGGCCCCAACCAGTCGATCTGCAGCCGCCGCAGCTCATCAATCGTCGCCTGCACGCGGGCCGCGGAAGCGTGGACCAGGTGCATGCCCCCCAGCACCGCATGTATGTGCCGGCCGCCCGTCAACTGCTGCACGCGTTGCAGCGTATTAATGATCCCCGCGTGGGCACATCCCAACAGCACCACCGTTCCCTGCCGGGCGGCAAAGAACACCGCCTGATCGTCCAGCAACGGGTCCGGCTGCTGGCACGCGGCGTCCAGGAAGAACGGCCCCCCCGTGTCTTCGAACTCCGTGACACGGTCGATCGGACCGGTGACTGTGACGCCCGGCAGCACAAGAGTCGGCTGTTCCGTCCAGACCCACTGAGCGCGGCACCTTTGCAGCGCCTGTTCGGCACGTGGCGGGATCCCAATCTCGCGCGCAGTGCCGTCACTGTTCCGGGCGAACTTGGGTCGCAGCGCCGCAGGATGCGCGTAGACCGGAGTCGGCCGGTGCCCGGAGAGCACATCGCCCAAGCCACCGGTGTGGTCGTAGTGTCCGTGGCTGAGCACGATCCCGCCCGCGTGCTCGAGCGGCACCTGCAGGCGGTAGGCGTTGGTCAGCAGCGCTCCGCCTTGGCCCGTGTCGTGCAGCAGGCAGCCGGCAGCCGTCTCCATCCAGAAAGCCAGACCGTGCTCGGCCAACAGCCCCGCACGCTCCGCCGTGTTCTCGACCAGAACCGTAACACGCATGTTGTTTTTCACGGTATCTTCTTCTTGAACCAGGACATGGCGCGCTGTTCGACGAATCGCGCTGTGGCCGTCGCAATGGTCTGCCCTTCCTGCACTATTTCCGCGGCCAGGCGGTGGACTGGCGAGTCCACGCCATCCAGCCAGGCGCGCACGGTCGCCGGCCGGTTCACGGCAGCCGGATGCCGGAATCGGACGCTCAAGTCCACAGTGACAGCCGCCAACCCGTGGGCGAACAGGCAGTTCGTCATCGCGCCGTCGAGCAGCGTGCAGATGATCCCGCCGTGCAGGATCCCGGGGTAACCTGCGAACTGCGCCCCGCAGGCAAACGAGGCCTCCACGGCCCCGTCGCGCGCCACGCGGAAATCCAGTCCGAGACCGTGCCCGTTGGCCGGACCGCAGGCGAAACACTCCGGGTGGCTCTGCCGCCGCAGGGCGGGGAACTCTGAATGGGTGTCGGCCGGATGCATCGGATGGCTCAGTGGTCGCACAGGTTCTCGCCCGTGACGACCGTGCCGTCCAAGAACGCCTGGACAATCGTCTCCGGCGTGTCGGACGGCACGCCGTAGATGACCCGGATCCCCTTTTCCGCGAACAGTTGCTGCGCCCGCTGCCCCATGCCGCCGGCAATGATGACCTCGGCCCCCTGTTCGTGCAGCCAGCGGGGGAGAACGCCCGGTTCGTGCGGCGGCGGAGTAAGCAGCACCATGCCGCGCTGCTGCCGCGTCGCTTCGTCCACCTCGACCAGCGCAAACTGCTCACAATGACCAAAGTGCATCGCTAACTGACCGTTCGCCATCGGGATAGCTATTTTCACAGGTTCTTTCTCCTTCGCATCGAAACAGGAATCCGTG
>DAISIS010000708.1:0-2389 GCA_036821925.1 Pirellulaceae bacterium | reverse complement strand
ACGAGCAGGGAGGGGTGGGGCCGCGTTCCTCTTCCATCCGTGCTCGTGCTCGTCACGCGTTCTCGGCGCTCGGAAGCGCGACGGAACCTCACCACAACTCGGTGCCGTTGGCTACCCGTAACGCCCAGCAAGGCCCGAGGCACGGAGTGACGAGCACGAGCACGCGACTGGTCAATGGGCGCAGCCTGGCCCGACGGTCTGGAAGAAGTCGTGGCCTTTGTCGTCGATCAGGATGAAGGCGGGAAAATCGACCACGTCGATTTTCCAGACCGCTTCCATCCCGAGTTCCTCGAATTCGAGCAGTTCGACGTGGCGGATGTTTTCCTTGGCGAGGATCGCCGCGGGGCCGCCGATGCTGCCGAGATAAAAGCCGCCGTGCTTCTGGCAGGCGGCGGTCACCTGCGGGCCGCGATTGCCTTTGGCGATCATCACCAGGCTGCCGCCATGGCGCTGGAACAGCTCCACGTACTCGTCCATGCGGCCGGCGGTCGTGGGTCCGAACGAGCCGCTGGGAAGCTGAGCCGGCTTCTTGGCCGGGCCGGCGTAGTACACGGGATGGTCACGAAAATACGCCGGCAGCGGTTGCCCCGCCTCAAGTCGCTGCTTCAGCCTGGCGTGCGCCATGTCGCGCGCTACGACCAGTGGGCCGGACAGCAGCAGCCGGGTCGTGACAGGGTACTGTGTCAGGTCGGCCAGGATCTCGCGCATCGGCCGGCGCAGATCGATGCGTACTGCGCCCTCATCCCGGCGCTGTCGCAGGGCTGCGGGGATGTACTTGAGGGGTTCATACTCCAGTTGCTCGAGGAAGACCCCGTCGCGCGTAATCTTCCCCTTCGCCTGCCGGTCCGCGCTGCAGGATACTCCGATGCCAACCGGCAGCGACGCGCCGTGACGCGGCAAGCGGATGACACGCACGTCGAGCGCGAAGTACTTGCCGCCGAACTGAGCGCCAAGACCGGTCTGCTGCGCAGACTCCAGCAGCTGTGCCTCGAGCTCCTGATCGCGGAACGCGCGACCGTGCACGTTGCCAGATGTGGGCAGGCTGTCGAGATACTTGGTCGACGCCAGCTTCACCGTCTTGAGATTGGCCTCGGCCGATGTGCCGCCGATGACGAACACCAGGTGGTAAGGGGGGCAGGCGGCAGTGCCCACCAGCGCCATTTTCTGTGTCAGCGCTGCCACCAGCTTCTGCGGATGGAGCAGCGCGGGCGTTTCCTGAAACAAGAATGTCTTGTTGGCCGACCCCCCCCCTTTCGCCACGAACAGCAGTTCATAGTGGTCGCCGTCACACGCCAGCAGGTCGATCTGCGCGGGCAGGTTCGTGTGCGTGTTCTGCTCCTGCCACATCGTCAGCGGAGCCGTCTGCGAGTAGCGGAGATTGTTCTCGGTGTACGCGGCATACACGCCGCGCGCCAACGCCTCCTCGTCGCCCACCGACCAGACCGCGTGCCCCTTCTTGCCCAAAATGATCGCCGTACCGGTATCCTGGCAGAAGGGGAGCACCCCAGCGCTGGAGACGTCGGCATTCTTGAGCATGGTCAGCGCAACCATCCGATCGTTGTCCGACGCCTCGGGGTCGTTCAGCACGGCAGCCACCTGCGCAAGATGTGCCGGGCGCAGGAAGAAGTTGATGTCGTGAAACGCCTGAGCCGACAGCAGCGTCAGCGCTCCCGGGGCCACGCACAGCAGCTCGTGCCCGTCCCAGCTGCGCACGGCGACGTGCTCTCTGGTGACCAGCCGGTACTCGGTGTCGTCCGGTCCCAACTCGAACAACTGCTGGAAATGGAAAGGAATATTGGACATATCAGCACACCCTGGCAAGCGAGCGACCCACGATCTCCGCCGCAGAATTGTAACCCGCGGCGCACGCGGGAACAGCCCGGCTCACCCGCGGCCCGTATCACTCCGGCGAAGGCGCGGATCGGATATGGGGAGCCGTACGTTTTCGCCGGCAGACGCGGCAGGATAGGCAGGCTCCCGGTACAGAATCATCCGGTGACATGTACATGGCAGTGCGAACTGCCGGGAGTGCGCTGGCTGACAAGCGGCTCGCCCAGTATGCCTCGCTTGCCAGCATGAAGGTACACTTCCCCATCACCCCTTTCGGGCCGGCGAACCGAAGGGGCGGTCATGTCATCGTGGCGGAAGTGACCGGCCTGGCACCCCCGGAAACAGTGAATTCCGCGCTGCCCTCCCTGCACCCGCAGGAACGCGGAACCACGTCGTTCCGGACGTGTCTGTGGTCCGGGTAGTGCCAGCATCCGGTCGGGATTGCTCCCGCTCCTGCCCGAATCTGCCGCGCTTGGTGCACGCACCTAGGGTGAAATCGGCATACCTATGCCGGTCTCGATCGCTCCTCGCGGCTCGCACACCACGACCCGCTCCAGGA
>DAISIS010000707.1:0-2397 GCA_036821925.1 Pirellulaceae bacterium | reverse complement strand
GCCGCGGCGGGGCTGCCTTACCACGAGGTCTTCTACGAAGATCTGCTCACCGACCTCCACCAGGCGATCAGGCCGGTGTTGCGTTTTCTGCACGTCCGGGAGGATGCGCACTTGACATCCAGCCTCGCCAAGATCAATCCCACCGATCACCGGCAGCTGCTCTCCAACTACGAGCAGGTCAGAACCACACTGGCCGGCACGCGGTTCGCCGGATTGCTGCGTTGAATCGAGCGGCCGGCGCCGCTGGAACGGCGTGACAGCTGGCGGCCAGGATCAAGAACCCTGTCACGACTGTCCCTGTGAAGTCAACGTGGCAACGCATGTCGTCACTCTCCTCATTGTGCCCCCCTGGCAAGCAGATCTGACGCAAGCCGGCCGAGGTTGAAAGCACAGCTGAAGAGGGCTAGCCGGGGCAGGCCTCTTCGGCCCCTTCGCTCTGGGTCCACCAGCGTGAGCAGCATTTGATCTGGATCTTCGCCAGGATGTCGTGCAGGTCGTGCAGCGTGTAGTCAGCGCCGCCCAGATGCCGGCAGGAGGCGCTTCCCGCCGCCAGCCCGCAGGCGAAGGCGATATGCGCCGGCGCCCCGGCAGCGAGCTGAGCGAGGAAGACCGCCCCGACAGTATCGCCGGCCCCGATCGGGTTCACAACTCCCTCGACCACGGGCAGGTGATACTCGTAGAACCGCCAGGTGTGGTGCGGGCGTGCAGCGGCGGGGGCACCAGGCCGTTCGCACAGCCACGCCGTTTCAGGCCCCGCCGTGACAGCCAGCCAGCGCAGCTGGTGTGCAGTGAACACAGACTGTGCCATCTCGGGGATCGACTCCACAGCCTCGGCAGCGACCGGCCGCTCCCGGCCACCGCACGCTGCGGCGAGGCTGCGCAGTTCGTGAGCGTTGACCTTCAGGATATCCACCTGCCCCGTCGCCAGGGTCGCGGTAATCTCGCGGTAGCTGTCCAGAAGCAGGCACGCCTTCCCCTTCGCGCGGGCGAGCGACACGTAGAACCCCTGATCGACGCCGGGCGGGTAGGTGCCGCACAGGGCGAGCCCCGAGATCTCGCCGCGGGCCAGGATGTCCAGCGTGCGCGTCAGGAGTTGCTCGGCTTCGCCCGGCAGGATGGGGGACGAAGGCTCGATCAGCTCCGTGGTGTCACCGTAGGCCGCATCGATCACCGTGATGCAGCTGCGCGTCTCACCGGACGTGGCAACGGTGATCTGGTTCACGCCCGAGTCTGTGAGCATGCGGTCCAGCCGCGCACCATTCTCACCGCCCAAAAACTGTGCGAGGGTGATCATTCCCGGGCTCAGCCGGCTTGCGGCGCGCGAGAACTGCTGACCCTTCCCGCCGACCGACACCAGGATCTCCCGGGCGCGATTGACCTGTCCCCGCTCCCAGCGGTCGTAGACCAACGTCTTCTGCAGCGCCGGGTTCAACCCGACGGCCAGCAGCCGCACTGCACCCGGCGGGATCGCGCGGAGCTCCGCCGACTCAACGGCGTCCGCCCGGCGTTCGCAGCCCCGGAGGTACGTCTGCGGTGCGGCGCCGCCGCGCGGCTGTTCCCCGAGCTGAATCACCAGATCGGCGCGCGCACGCACCGCAGGATCTCGCAATTCGTCGAGCGTCGGGCGGTCCACACGTTCGAAATGAGCGTCCACGTCGGCCGGCAGGCGGCCGCCGGCAATCTTGCGCGTCACCAGGCGGCGGCAGCAGGTTTCGAGCGGCAGTTCCAGCAGCACGCAGAAATCGAGGCAGGCGCGGGCGTCCGCCCAGTTCGGCTCCGGTCGCAGGAGGTGCAGCCCTTCCACGACGATGATCCGATGGTGCGGCTGTACGCACAGCGCTTCCGGCACCGGATCGTGGCGCCGGCGATCGTAGACCGGCAGCCGGATTTCACGCGCCGCGGACGACTGCAGACGCCGCAGGTCCGCCACCAGCGCTGCGACGTCGAACGTCGCGGGGCGCCCCTTGATCTGCCGGAGCGGAACCGGGGTCCCCTGTTCGCGCGACACGTGCGTGTCGAGAAAGGCGTTGGGGAAATGATACGCATCGATGCCGAGCGGCACGGCAATCTCCTGCCCCGCGAGCAGGTGCAGGACGCGGCAGAGCAGGGCACTCAGCATCGTCTTGCCCGTGCCTGCTCCGCCAGTGATCCCGACAAGCACGCGTTGCTGCCTGGCACACATCAGGTTCTGCACTGCCAACGCCAGCGGCAACAACAGCGATTCCACCTGCTCGCGTGAGACGTCGATCTGCACGGCGTCACCCGCAGCTGCGCCTTCACGGGCCGGGTTCAGCTCCTCCAGGATGCGGCGGACATCGCCCGCTGCGGTGCGGCGGGCGTCGTGCCCCAGCGCCAAGGCATCCCACAGGAAGGAAGCAGACGACAGATCGGCGCGCG
>DAISIS010000706.1:0-2415 GCA_036821925.1 Pirellulaceae bacterium | reverse complement strand
CGCAGCCGCGCCGCGCAAGGGCCACGTAATCGGGCCGTTCCGCCGCGCACGCGGCGCGATGGACCATCATGACCCGCCCCCGGTAGAGCAGAAACACGCCGGGCAGCTGGAATCCATCCCCCTCCCACCGCCCGAACCAGTTGCCACCCAGGATCGCACCCAGCGCGCGCCACCAGACCCGCAGCCCGAAGACCTGCCGCAGCTTCCCCCGCTCTAAGCCGAAAGCCGCATACAGCCGGCGTTCGCGGTCACTGTAACGGTGGACGTCCCCCAGCCCGTACTGCTCGAACCGCAGTGTGGCGCTCAACGGATCACTCATGTGCACCAGGGCCAGACCTACGCCCGCCGCCTCCAGCGCGGCCCGCTGACGGCTCAGGTCGCCCAGCGATTCACGGCAGAACACACAACCGGTGTGCCGCAGGAAGACCACCAGCACTGGGCGGTCGGCCGAGAGCTGTTCCAGCGTGGCGCCGCGATGGCTGCGCGTCTCGCACACCGCCCGCGCCCAATCAGGCGACTCGCCGTGCCGGAATGTCGTTCCTGGATGCGTGGTCATACGCCCTCCTGGACCCGGTTACACCGCACCGCGATCGCGCCGCCGAACCAGCGCCCGCGCCGTCCACGACAGGTCATGGAGTCGTCGCGTACGAGGGCTCCAGCACCTCGTCCATGTCCAACTCGGACGCCATGGCGCGGAGCTTGGCCATCGCCCGTTGCTCCAATTGCCGCACACGCTCCTTCGAGATCCCCAGCCGCTCGGCAATCGTCTGGAACGTCTTCACCTTGCGATGCCCGCCCAGGGCATAGCGGCACCGGATGATCAGCCGCTCTCGGCGATCGAGGTGCTCCATGATCTGGCTCAGCAGCCCCCGCAGCCGCGTCCAGGTCTTCACATCCATCGACGGCTCGGCGTGCGCAGCACTGGAGTCGAGATTCAGATCATCCAGCTCACTGGCCAGCCGCACCACATCCCGCTGCTGCCGCATGATCGAGCGGTACGCATTGCGGGCAATCGCCCGGTACGCATACGTGCTGAACCGGAAACCGCGATCGAAGTCAAACTTGTCGACCGCCTGCATCAACGAGTAGATGCCGTCGCTCAGCATGTCGTCGAACGAATGCTGAGGCGTCACGAACTTCTTCACGATCGAGATGGCCAGCCGCATGTTGGCCTTGATGATCTGATCCCGGATCGCTTCGGCCGCCGCCAGAAACCGCTCAATCTTCTCCAGCATCGCCAGGTCCGGCTCGTGCGGATTGAGCCGCGACCGCAGCACGTTGGCGCGATACTTCAGATAGTTCATGTCGCGAAACAGCTTCTGCTCCTCGTCCGCCGTGAGCATCCCCGACTCGCACAACCGGGCCAGATGCGCCGGCAAGCTCCGCGGCACGGAGGACACCGTGCCACCCACCGCGAAGCGCCCGGCCAGGACCTGCCGCTCCAGCGTACGATCGGTCGTCCGGAACGCCTTGTTGCTGATGAATTCGATCTCGGTGCGGAGCAGACGAATGATGCGGTCACGCACGAGACGGCCTTTGGCAGGCTGACGGCGTTGGGTCGGCTTGGACAAAGTGGCGGCAGGTCGCATGGCTTCTCCTTTTTGTTTCTCACTCCACCTACTGAACCGGAATCCCGGCCGGCCGATAACACGAAAATCCGCCCCAGCCGGACCGCTCCAGGAGAGGGGGACGGCCCGGCAGCCAGTCATGGGAGGTGCGGTAACAGCCTGCCTGCCCCCGATCCTTCGGCAGCGTCCCCGCACGGAAGGCAGGCAGCCCACCGCGACTGTGCTTTCTGTCACGAGCGCGGCTTTTCTCGGCCCACGGAACATGCTCTACTCCTGAGGAATCCTCGGGGGTGCGTTTTCACGGGAGATCGAGCATGCCAGCGCTCCGACACGCCATGGTCACGGCAGCAACTCTCACAACGCTCTGGGCGGCGGCGGCGTGTGCTCAAGGGCCAGCCAACACGCCGCCGGTCGACAATGTGATCCGGGACCAGGTCACGGGCGAGCCGTACCGGATGTACGGCCGGCGGCTGGTGTTCACGAACTGGCAGTACGTGCGTCCCGGCAGTTTCAACTGGGTGGATGAGCAGGGGAACGGCGTGGCGGCCAACCGCCAGGCGAACATTGGCGACTGGGGTGCGCACTTCGTGACGTCGGACGTGCCGCGCGGTGTGCGGATCGCGGTTCAGCGGGCGGAACGGCGGGGGGACATCATCCAGAAAGCGCGGCCCTGGGAGGCGCGTTCGATCGGGGTCAAGACGATCATTCAGGATGGAGACGTGTATCGGATGTGGGGGACGTGTGTGGATGCGGCCGGCCAGAACAACGCCTGCTACTACGAATCGGCCAACGGCCGGGACTGGTCGCGTCCCGATCTGGGTCTGGTCGACTACCAGGGCAGTCGGGA
>DAISIS010000705.1:0-2425 GCA_036821925.1 Pirellulaceae bacterium | reverse complement strand
CGATCGTGGTGAACTCCGCGATCGGCGGATCGTCGAACGCACCCATCCACATCGGTGCGATCGCCCAGCACATCGGCGTGGAGCTGCCGCTGGACGAGTGGCAGCGCATCGGACACGAGGTTCCCCTGCTGCTCAACATGCAGCCGGCCGGTGAATACCTCGGCGAGGAGTTCTTCCGCGCCGGCGGGGTGCCCGCGGTGGTGCATGAGCTGATGGAGCACGGCCTCATTCATACCGAGGCGCTGACTGTGAACGGCGCCACCATCGGTGAGAACTGCCGTACAGCCGCCGCGACGGATCGCGATGTGATCGCCCGCTACGACGCACCGCTGGTCGACAATGCCGGTTTCCTGGTGCTGCACGGGAATCTGTTCGACAGCGCAGTGATGAAGACCAGCGTGATCTCCGACGAGTTCCGGGAGCGCTATCTGTCGGACCCGGCAGAGCCGAACGTGCTCCAGGGCAGGGCGATCGTCTTCGATGGTCCGGAGGACTATCACGCGCGAATCGATGATCCGGAACTGATGATCGACGAGAACTGCCTGCTGTTCATCCGCGGAGCTGGACCCATCGGTTTCCCCGGTGCGGCGGAAGTGGTGAACATGCAACCGCCTGCCGAGCTGATCAAACGTGGCGTGCATTCGCTGCCATGCATCGGAGACGGCCGCCAGTCGGGTACCTCCGGTTCGCCTTCAATACTCAATGCCTCACCCGAGGCCGCGGCCGGCGGCGGGCTCGCCATCTTGCAGACCGGCGACACCGTACGCATCGACCTCAACAGCTGCACTGCCGATGTCCTGGTTCCGGACGAAGAACTGGCCGAGCGCCGGCGAGCGCTCGATGCGGCCGGCGGGTTCTCGTTCCCCGCGTCCCAGACGCCCTGGCAGGAGATACAGCGCAGCATGGTCGAACAGCTGGGTGATGGCATGGTCCTGGGCCCGGCAGTCAAATACCAGCGAGTCTCCCAGACCTTCGGGGTGCCGCGCGCCAGTCACTGACCAGCAGTCAGGCAACTTGGGTAGGGTTATTGCCCACAGTGGGGGACAACCCTACCCAAGTTTGATGTTTGGCTTCGGATCGGGAGCCACCCGGGCTCGAAACCGGCTCAGCGTGCGGCGAAACGAGCGGCGACTCCCACCGCGAGCAAGGAAACGGCCGCAGCCACCACCGCAACGCCAGGAAAACCGGCAACGGCCATGACCGGGCCGCCGGCCAGCGCGGCCGCTGCCGCGGCGAACGACATTACGGCGTCGCTGAAACCCTGAGCCGCAACACGGTGCTCCGCCGGCAGCGTCTCCACCAGCAGAGTGGAGCCGGCCACCGTGGCCGCGGACCAGCCCACGCCCAGCAGGACCAGGCAGCTGATGACCAGCAGCGTGTGATGACTGAAGGCGGCTGCACCACCGGTGGCAACGAGCAGAGCCGTCAGGCCGCCCAGCGCCGTGCGCCAGGCACCGTAGCGGTCGGTCAGCCAGCCCATGATCGGAGAGAAGGCGAACATGCCGGCGATATGCAGGCTGATCGTCAACCCGATGAGCCCGATCGTCCCCGCCTCAGCTGCGCCGGCCGCTGACTCGTGGTGCAGATGCACCGGTGTCATCGTCATCACTGCCACCATGGCGGCGTGCGCGCCGGCCATGACGACCATCACGGCGCCCGCTGCGGGATAGCGACGGACCACGGCCCAGCCACTGGCGGATGACGCATCGGCACCACCGCGGATCAGATCGCCGCCCGCATCAAGTCCGGCCCGCACCAGCAGGGGATCAGGACGCAGCCCCCACCAGATGATCGCGCATCCGATGATCATCCCGGCCGCAGAAATTAGAAATGCCCCGGCGCTGGACGGCAACCCGAGCGCAGCGGCAACCACAGCGCCGGGGGCGACCAGGTTCGGACCGAAGACAGCGCCGATGGTGATGGCCCACACGACCAACGACAGATCGCGGCCGCGGCGCTCCGGCTGCGCCAGATCCGTGACAGCGAAGCGGGCTTGCAGATTCACCGCATTCGCCACGCCCACGCCGAAACAACCCAGCACCAGGACCGGAAATGAGTGGACGATCACGGCGCAGACCATCAGCACGGTGCCGACGATCGCGCCGCACAGTCCACTCGCCAGCGCGATCCGCCGGCCGGCACGCAAGGCCAGACGTGACAGCGGGACAGCGGTGCAGGCGGTACCGAGGGTCATGGCGGTGTTGCTCATGCCGGCCCAGACCTCCGCGCCCGCGAACTGCACCGCGAGGATCGACCCGAGCGTGAGTGTCGAGCCCGCGCTCAACCCGGAGAAGACCTGCGCAGCAGCCAGCGTCCGGACCGTCCTGCGCTGAACGGCAGCGATGTCCAGCCGAGGTTGCGGGCTGTGGGTCATCGTCGGAGTCTAGGCGATGGTCCGGGCACCAATTCGGCTCAGCAGCCTCAA
>DAISIS010000704.1:0-2432 GCA_036821925.1 Pirellulaceae bacterium | reverse complement strand
CGAAGGACGAATGACGAAGCACGAAGGAATGACGAAGGACGAAGCACGAGGGAATGACGAAGGACGGATGACGAAGGACGAAGTCTAGTGCCGGGTGGGGTGGTCTGCGTCCCGGGCTGGGCGTCATTCCGCGTGACACGCGGTGCGTTTCAGACCGACTTCGTCGTGCGCTTCTTCATGCGGTGCAGCTTCTCGTGGGCGGCATCGATCACCTGCTGCGTGGCACCGGACATGGACAACACGCGATCCAGGTCCGCCGTGGCCTTCGTGTCATCGTGCTCGCGTGAGTACGCCAGCGCCCGGTTGAACAGCGCCATGGCGATCACGTCTGCCGGAGCCCCCTTCAGGTCGATGACCGAGGTGTAGTCTTCAATCGCCCCCTCGAGATCCCGGTGCTCGGCCTTGTCTACTCCCCGCTTGAACAACGCGGTTGCCTTGCCCCGTGTCGAAAACGTACCCAACACTCGTGATAACAGACCCATCTTTGACCTCTGCCACTCGGCACGCCCTGCGGCGCAACACCGGTCGTGCCCTCATTGCCAACCGAGAGCAGTTCGCGACCTATCATCAGCCGATGTGTGTCTCTCGGTTGCTCCATCCGAACCAGAACACGCGACCTGTCTGCCCCACGTGAGCTCTGCCTCCCTGTGTCCGGGGCGCCATTATAGACTAACCCACCCGGCATCGGCTACAGTTCCGCCGCGCCGGGGCTGGAATTCCGCTTTCTGTGCAAGGGCCTGGCCGCTGCCTGCGGGGCCCGCAGGCGACCTCGGGACCGATCTGCGGTGCTCACGTCGGGATCACGTAGGGTTCACGCTGTGGCCGCCGCTGCCAGCTGTTCGCCTCCTCGTCGCCGACAATCTGCTGCGTCTGGGGATCCCAGGTCAACTTGCGTTGGAACCGCACCGCCAGATTCGCCAAATGACAGGCCGACACTGTGCGATGCTGGATCGCCACCGGCGACACCGGCTGCTCACGGGTCTGCACGCAGTGGAAGAAGTTCGCCATGTGGTTGTCGCTTGGCGGCACGCGCCAGGCGTCGTCGGGCAGCGGGTTCTGAGCCAACTCCTCTGCCGGCTTCCCGTTCACGCCACCGCGATTGACGAAGATGCGTCCCGCATCGCCGGCGAACATGATGCCGTTGCGCGCATCGGCGACGCCTTCATAGAGGAGGTGGATATCGCCCGGATAGGTCATGTGGATCTCGAATCGATCCGGAGTGCTATAGCAGTCGGGGCGGCCGGCATTGGGAAACGTGGCGGTGCCTTGGATCGTCAGCGGGCCGCTCAGCTCCAGGTCCATCCCCCAATGGGCGATGTCCATATGATGGTTGCCCCAGTCGGTGATGATGCCCCCCGCGTATTCGTACCACCAGCGCCAGCCACCCTGGTGGGGTCCCCAGTGCGTCCGTTCAAAGCAGTAGTCATGTGCCGGCGCCTGCCCCTGGTACATGTCCCAGTTCAATTCCGGCGGCACGGCCTGGGCGGGGAACGGCCCGCCGGCCGTGGAGAAGAACGGCAGCGTGACCGTCACTTCCTGGAGCTTGCCGATGCGGCCGTTGCGCACCAGCTCGACCGCCGTCTGAAAGCAGCGCTCGCTCCGCTGCTGGGTGCCCACCTGCACCACCCGCCCGGTCTCTTCCACGACGCGGCAGAGGATCTTGCCTTCGTCGATGGTGAGCGTCAGGGGCTTCTCCGCATACAGGTCCTTGCCGGCCCGGCAGGCGGCCACGTTGATGATCGTGTGCCAGTGGTCGGGAGTACCGTTGAGGACCACGTCGATGTCCGGGCGATCCAGCACCTGGCGGTAATCGCTGCAGATGTCGGGCTTGCCGCCCAATGCGGCCTGGGCCGCTTCCGCCTGCCGGCTGTCGACGTCGCACACCGCCACGATGTCGCCGAACACTGCCGCTTCCTGGGCGATCGCTGTCCCGCGCCCCCCGGCCCCGATCAGGCCCACCAGCGGCCGGTCGTTGGCCGACCTTGCTGCGTGTGCCATGCCGGTGCGCGGTGCGACCCAATACGGGACTGCCGCCGCGGCAGCAGTAGCCGCAGCGCGCTGAAGAAACTGGCGGCGAGTGGACGGGTGGCGAGTCGGCATGAGGCAAGCTCCCTAGGGTGGGTGATTTGGCTGACACGCGGGCACTGCCAGCCTGTCAGATCCCGCTGCGCGTGTCAATCATTGCGAACGTTCAGAACCGGAAATCGGACTGCGGCCTCTCCAGCATCCCCCGCGCCTCGTCGTCTCCCACAATGTCCTCGTGCTCCGGATCCCACTTGATCGTGCGTCCCAGACGCAGGGCGATGTTGCCCAGGTGGCAGACGGTGGCGGAGCGGTGGCCGATCTCGACCGGTGCGGCCGGTTCCTGCCGCGATTTGACGCAATCGAGAAAGTTCCGCACGTGGGCAGTCGTCTCATCGATCGCAAACCGG
>DAISIS010000703.1:0-2434 GCA_036821925.1 Pirellulaceae bacterium | reverse complement strand
GGGAGTTTGAAACCCGTCCGCCCGCCACCCGACTCCCGCGTCACCCGGCCGTCAGCTGCAGATCGCGGTGAAGCTCCGTCACCAGGGATTGCGGATTGAGCGGTTTGCAGAACCAGCGATCGACCCCCGTGGGTCCGACCGTCACGCCCAGATCGGCCGGCACCTTGCCGCTGACGGCAAACACTCGCAGTCCCGCATAAGCCGGATTCTGCCGGATCGCCCAGATCGTGGCCGGCCCGTCGCAACGCGGCATCTGCATGTCCAACAGGACCACGTCCGGCTGCACATTCTCGGCCAGATACTCCAACGCGTCAGTGCCGTCAGCCGCCGCATCGACGTCAAAGCCACTCAGCCGCAGATATCCGGCCAGCAGCTCGCTTTCGTTGGCGTCGTCCTCCACCAGCAAGGCCTTCGGAGTGCGCGACGGCTGCTGGTCGCCACCGGCAGCCAGGTCGTTCTCCAGCGATTGAAACTCGGCCAGTACCGCCTCCAGCCGCTCGTCCGCCGCCGCCACACGACCAAGCTCCAGCAGCTTCTGCACCAGCGACAGACCGAGCGTCGCCCGGTTCAGCCGGTTGCGCAGCTCATGATTGGAGACCTGCGACAACGCCAGCTCCTCCGCCAACCGGTCGATCCGCTCAGTATGCTCCGTATGCTCCGCCAGTTCATGACGCAGCACGCGTACATGCGGTGGAGCCTCCACCCCCAGCCGGACTGAACGCCCCGCAATCCGCAGCACCTCCACCGTGATCCCCAGCTTGGGAAAGACGACCTTGTCGTTTTCACGACGAGACAGGACCAACATACGCGTCTCCTTTCAAACAGTCTCGGACCGGCAGGTACTCCGCCCTGCGGCACCACCATCCGGACTGCGCAGACAATCCAGGACCTTTCGAACACCTGAGCACCTCCGTCAAGTTCCAGTCCGAAAGGTCGCTGAGGCAAACGCTCGACCGTCCTGTCGACCGTCTCCAAGGAAACGTGCAGCCATCCCTGGCACACTGCTCGCCTAACGATGGAAGCGAACATACTACCAACACGCCATGCCTGCTCCAACACCGATTTTTGTCTGATCGTCTGCCCGTTTCCCCGTTGCCCCTTTTCCCCGCACGCCCGAGCCAGCAGACTGCGTCGGAAAAGCGTCACCTGCGCCCCCACACTGCCCCACGTAGCCGCTGCTAGCACCTGGCAGCTATCATGGTGGCGGCGTGTGTACTCTCTCGATCTGGCGCGACATTCTGGAAGGCAGCCGTGGCCATGACGGTTCCGCACTCGCAGACAGTCCCCAACGTCGCGTGTACGGTGTGTGGATGTGTGTGTGACGACTTGACGGTGGAGGTTGCCGGCAGTCAGATTGCTCGGATTGCGCCCGCCTGTGCCTTGGCCGAACCGTGGTTTGTGCAGCAGTCGAGTGGCGACGGAGTGGCGGTGGCGCAGATCGCGGGGGAACGGTCGGACCTGGAGACAGCCGTCTCGGCCGCTGCGGACATGCTGGCGCAGGCCAGCGCGCCGCTGATCTATGGACTATCCCGTTCGAGCACGCCGGGACAGCGTGCTGCGGTCCGACTGGCGGATCTCCTGCATGCGACGATCGACACCACGGCATCGACGTGCCACGCACCATCCATCGTAGCGGTGCAGTCAGTGGGCGAGTCCACAGCGACGTTGGGCGAGATCAAGAACCGATCGGATCTGGTGATCTACTGGGGCAGTGATCCGCTGACGAGTCACCCGCGTCATCTCGAGCGGCTGGTCGATGCGCCGGGTCTGTTCGTGCCGGCCGGGCGCGGTGGGCGGCATCTGGTGGTGGTCGATACGGTGGAGACTGCGACGGCCCGGTGCGCCGACACGTTTGTGCGTGTCGCGCCCGACGGCGACTTCGAACTCATCTGGGCCCTGCGCGGCCTAGTGGAAGGGGAGAGCGTGCGTCCGGACAGCTACGGCAGCGTTCCCTGGGAGACGCTGGTGCAGTTGGCCGATCGCCTGCAGTCCTGTCACTATGGCGCTGTGTTCTTCGGTCTGGGATTGACGCGGCACGGCGTGCCGCATGCGAACGTCGAGGCGTTGCTGCGGCTGGTCACCGACTTGAACGCCCATACGCGGTTTGTGGTGCGGCGCATGCGCGTCCCGGGTGACGTCGCCGGAGCTGACACGGTGCTGTGCTGGCAGACCGGTTATCCGTTCAGCGTGAATCTGGCCCGCGGCTACCCGCGTTACAATCCGGGCGAGTACACCGCCAACCAGCTGTTGGAGCGGGGCGAAGTGGACGTGGCAGTGCTGGTGGGAAGCGAGGGCGTAAGCAGGTTGACACCGGCTGCCAGAACATCGCTGACCCGCATCCCCACCATCGTGCTCGACTACCCGGCGGTGAACCCTCCCATGCCGGCGGCCGTGCGGTTCACCACGGCGATCTACGGCATCCACCGGACGGGGA
>DAISIS010000702.1:0-2441 GCA_036821925.1 Pirellulaceae bacterium | reverse complement strand
TGATCGAGGCGGATCGAGGAAGGAGCCAACGATGCTGGTTCTGTCGAGACATCGTGACGAGAGCATCATGATCGGCGACGAGATCGTCGTGACCATCGTTGACATCCGCGGCGACAAGGTCCGCTTGGGCATCAATGCGCCTCAGGACATCCCGGTGCACCGCCAGGAGGTGTACGAGGCGATTCAGCGCGAGAATCGCAAGGCGGGGCAGATTCAGCCCAGCGAAACGCGGGATGTCGGCCAGGCTTGATCGGCCGCTGGCAGCTCACAGCCGGACCCACTCCACTCCATGTACGTAGGGTCGGCCGCAGCGCAGACATGAGTTGCCCACGCGAGCGGCTTGCGGCGGACTTCACATCCGATGGCTGATCAGGCTGGTGGCCCGCCGGCCCTGCGCGCATCTGAGAGCGTCTTCCCGCCGGAGCCCGCCGGCGCTGTCGCGCCGCGTGGCCGCAGATTCCGGTGTGCTCAGTTTGCGGAACGCCGCACGACGCGCGCACCGGCCAGCTCCGCAGTGCCGGTGTCGGTGCCGCGCTGCTGCCGGGTCCCTGCCAGGAGTGGGGCGCACCTCCGTACAGCCGCGTCAGCCTGTCCAATCGGCACATTTTCCCCAATGAACAGTTTGCAGGTGGGGCAATCACAGCTGATTACCTAAAGTGCTCATGTTGTCGCGACGATGTTTGCTGTAGACCTGCTTAAGGCCTCGGGAAAATCTCCGGATCCAGATGATTCGGATTGGCCCGCTGTGAAAGTGAATGCAATAGTACATCTGAAAGGGCTGCGTTACGACGCGGGGTGAGTGCCCCTCGAGCCGAGCAGCCATGCCAATTCGGAGCACTCCCCACATCCGATTGGACACGACTGGAACTTTTCAAACGAGTAAGGGGTGAACTGGCATGACCCGGATCAACACGAACGTTAGCTCTTTGATCGCACAGAATACACTGGCCCGCAACTCCGCGGACCTGCAGCAGGCGTTGACGCGCTTGAGCACCGGTTTGCGGATCAATGTCGGCAAGGATGATCCGGCCGGCTTGATCGCCAGCGAAGCGTTGCGCAGCGACATTACGAGTATTGAGAAGGCCGTCACGAACAGCGAGCGGGCCAACCAGGTGATCGCCACGGCCGACAGCGCTCTGGGCCAGGTGAGCACGCTGTTGAACGATATCCGCGGTCTGGTTGTGGAAGCCGCCAATACGGGCGCGTTGAGCGAGGAGCAGATTGCCGCCAATCAGCTGCAGGTCGACTCTTCTCTGGAGGCCATCAACCGCATCGCCCAGACCACCACCTTCCAGGGCCGCCGCCTGCTGGATGGCAGCCTGGACTTCGGTTCCACGCTCGGCTCCGTCGCGTCGGTGAAGGACGCGCAGATTGATCAGGCCAACCTGGGAACCGCCGGCCGCGTCTCGGTGGACGTCGCGATTGCCGCTGCCGCCACGCAGGCCGAGATCACGAACGCCTCCGGCTTCTCGTCCGCGACCCAGGCGACCGCCACGCTGGAATTCTCGGCGCGCGCCTCCCTGACGCTGACCAACGCCGTGTTGAACATCAGCGCGACGGCAGCCGGCACGGCCGAAGATGCCGTGGCGATTTCGTTCGTGGACGGCGGAAGCGGGGCCAGCACCAGCGTCGCGTACACCGCCGGAACGTCCCTGGTCATCACTACCGACCTGACCGTCGGTACGGCAGTCACCGCCCAGGATGTGGCCGACGCGATCAACGCCCAGACCAGTGAGTTCCAGGCGGTCCTGACCGGCGCGGACGGCCTCATGGCGGCCGCCGACGCTTCCGCCGCGACGGTCACGAGCATCGAGTCCATCCAGCTGCAGGCCGACACCGCCGGATCGGACTACAACAATGTCACCGTCAACATCGTGTCGGGGACAGCCAATGCCGCGTCGTACGACGCCAATCAGAAGATCGTGACGGTCACCGTCGATTCGTCGGATCCGCAGACGCTGGCGGATATCGAGGCGCAGATCAATACCGACCTGGCCGGCCTGTTCACGGCCACGGCCAGTGGTACCGGCTTCATCGACGTGAATGGCGACGATGCCGATATTACGGACAACACGGGCAACAGCGGCGGCCGCGTGCTCAACGGCGACTTGGTCATTTCAATCGGCGGTACGACCGGGCGCGAAGTGTTCAGCTTCGAGCAGGGGGCATCGGTGGGGCAGATTGCGGCCGCCATCAACCTCGTCTCGGACGCCACCGGGGTGGCCGCGTCGTATGACGCCACTTCCGGGCTAACGCTCAATTCGACCACCTACGGGTCGTCTGCGTTCGTCGACACGGAGATCATCAGCGAGGGCACCGGCGGGACGTTTGAGGCCGGGATGAGTGCGGCCCGGACCGAAGGCACCGACATCGTCGCTTCGGTCAACGGCGTGAACGCGGCGGGCGACGGCAACTCGTTCAGCATCAATACGGCCACACTC
>DAISIS010000701.1:0-2444 GCA_036821925.1 Pirellulaceae bacterium | reverse complement strand
AGGCCGAACTCGGGCGGTGCCGGCGGCTCGTGCGCGATGTGCGGCTGCCGCCCGTCAGGCAGCTGGCCGGAAGCAGGGCGGAGCCGCGCATCGCCCGGGGGGGGCGTCACTGGCGCCACAGGCCGATGCGCCGCGGGCTGATGCGCCGCGTGCCGTTCCAGCAACCGCTCCGCCACCCGCTGCTGGGCCTCGGTCAGTTCAATACTCGTGTCGCACTGCCAGCAGTCGGCCAGCATGAGCCACAATCGGACTGTCAGGGGGGCCCCGCAGTCCGGACAGGCGCACATCAGCACATCGCCGTTGAGCCAGAACATGCCCGTCGGGTCACGCCGCGCCGACGACTCCTCGTGCGCGATGATGGCGGCCAGCGTGTCGTCCCGCCAGCCAGCGGCGGGACGCGCCGGCAAGGGTGGCAAGGGTTCCCGCGACTGCAGGTCGAGCGTCGGCAGACGCTGCGTGCCGCCGGCTGTCTCCGCGCGCGCCGGCAGCAGGCGGGGGGGGACCGGGAACTGGGAGTCCTGGGGAGATGCCATAGCGAACCACGAGCCGAAGAGGACCAGCCGTCGCACTCCATTGTCACAACGGTTATTGTAGTAGTTCGTAGACGCCACTGGAATTCAGGCAGGACAGGCTATGCCGCAAGATCCCAGTCGAACCGGGCCGGTTCGCGACCTGCAGGACACATACGCTTACTCCACCACGCCGGTGGCTGGCGAAGCAGCTGCCAGCGGCGAAGCGGCTGGCAGCGGCGAGGCCTGTCTGTCGCCCGAGGAGTTGGGGACGCTGGTCCATAAGCTGGAAGCCAACATGTGCGGCGTCATTCTGGGCAAGCCGAATGTGGTCCGCCTGTGCCTGGTTGCGCTGCTGGCGGGCGAGCATGTGCTGCTGGAAGACGTGCCGGGTGTGGGCAAGACACTCGTTGGCAAAGCCCTGGCCCGCAGCGTGTCCGGAGAATTCTGCCGACTGCAGTTCACTCCCGATCTGTTGCCAAGCGACATTGTGGGGAGCAGCGTGTTCCACGTGAAGACGAGCGAGTTCCGGTACCATCGTGGGCCGATCTTCGCCAACATCGTCCTGGCGGACGAGATCAATCGTGCGCCTCCCCGCACGCAGAGCGCGCTGTTGGAGGCGATGAGTGATCGGCAGGTGTCGGTGGATGGGGTGTCCCACAGCTTGCCCAGCCCGTTCATGGTGATTGCCACGCAGAATCCGTTCGAGTTCGAGGGGACGTACACGCTCCCGGAAAGCCAGCTCGATCGGTTCCTGTTGCGCATCTCGATGGGCTATCCGGCCCGGGCCGATGAACGTCGCGTGCTCTCCACGCACCGCCTGAAAGAGCCGGTCGAGGACCTGACGCCGGTCCTCAACTGCAGCCAGATCCTGCAGCTGCAGCGCCGGGTGCGCGAGGTGGCTGTCGACGATGCCATCGCCGATTACATGCTGGACATTGTCGAACTCACCCGCCGCTGCGACGAGCTGTATGCGGGGGTCAGCACCCGGGGGGCCCTGAGCCTCTACCGCGCGGCCCAGGCAGCGGCGCTGGTCGATCGCCGCCAGTACGTGGTGCCGGACGACGTCAAGGAGTTGGCCACGTCGGTGTTGGTGCACCGCGTCATCCCGCGCGGTTTCGCGCAGGTGGGGCAGCGGAAAGAAACGGAGGAGCTGATCCGACGTCTGATCGAGCAGGTTCCGGTCCCCGAGTAGGTTTGGGCGGGCAGCAGGCATGTCGCGTCGTCAAGTCACACGCATCTGTGTCGAAGGCTGGTACTACCTGTTCGTCGTGCTGTTCATTTTCGGCGGTGCCGTCCTGGGGGAGGTGAATCTGCTGGTGATGCTGGCGGGACTGACCATCGCTCCGCTGCTGGTCAATTGGCGGCTGACACAGCTGATGATGCGGCGCCTGCAGTTGCGGCGCACCGTCCCGCCGCGCGTCTGTGCGGGGGACACGCTGACGATGACGGTGGTGGGGCTGAACCAGCGTCGGCGCCTGGCCTCCTGGACAGTCGTTGTCGAGGACGCTGTGGAGCGGGAGGGGGACGCGGCCGACGTCGCGCAGCGCGTCCGGATCCTGCTCCCCCGGGTGCCGACGCAGGGCAGCTGCGCCGCGTCCTATCGGGTGCAGCTGACGCGGCGCGGCCGCTACCGGTTCGGGCCTCTCGACGCGTACACCCGTTTCCCGTTCGGGCTGGTGCGCAGCGGCCTGCTGCTGCCCGAACGCCCGGCGCTGCTGGTGACTCCGCGCCGCGGACGGCTCACACAGCGCTGGCTGCAGATCGTCGACGCGCGGCTGCAGGGGAGCCACAGCGCAGGGCGGTTTCAGGGGAAGCTCGAGGGGGATTTCTACGGGCTGCGCGAGTGGCGGCCGGGTGACAGTCAGCGCTGGATTCACTGGCGCACCTCTGCCCGACTCGGCGAGTTGACCGTGCGCCAGTTCGAGCAGACGC
>DAISIS010000700.1:0-2448 GCA_036821925.1 Pirellulaceae bacterium | reverse complement strand
GGGCTGCCGCGTGTCCGTGGTGCCCGGCACCATGCCGGCCGACGCGATCCTCGAGCTGGAGCCCGACGGGATCTTCCTGTCCAATGGCCCCGGGGATCCCGAGCCGGTGGCGTACGCCATCCGCACGATCGCCCAGCTGCTGGGCCAGTTGCCCGTGTTCGGCATCTGCCTCGGACATCAACTCATGGCGCTGGCCTGCGGCGCCAAGACGTTCAAACTCAAGTTTGGCCACCGCGGCGCGAACCAGCCCGTCCTGAACCTGGCAACCGGCGCGGTGGAAATCACGGCCCAGAACCACGGGTTCGCGGTCGACGAAGCATCGTTGCCGGATGATCTGGTCATCACGCACCGCAACCTCAACGATCAGACGATTGCCGGGCTGCGGCATCGGCGCTGGCCTGCACTGAGCGTGCAATACCATCCGGAAGCCTCGGCCGGACCGCACGACAGCCGCTATCTGTTCCGGCAGTTCCGCGACCTCATGCAGAAAACGGCGTGATCAGGTCGGGCATCGGGCTCTCGCGATCGATCCGCGCTCGGGCCTGTTCGGCCAGCAGGTCGATATCGGTTTCGTTCGCCGTGGCCGTCTCCTGGATCACGAGGGCCAGCGTCTCGAAGCGCTGGGTCCGCATGAGTTCGTAGACCAGCAGCGGCCAGCCGCTGCGAGCCGCGAACCGAGGGGGCGGAGCTGCGTCGAGATCCAGCACGGCCAGGTGCATCAGGCGCACTGCCTGCCGCTGTTCCTCGACATTGTCCGGCAGCGCCGCAAGGCGGTAACAGCGGCGCGGCGAGACGCGCAGGCCGGTGGTGAACGAGAACGCGGTGCGGTGTGATGTCGGCAGCAGATCCAGCAACCCGCTGAACAGGCGCTGCGCGGGCACCGACGCGTGCACGCCTAGCGTCTCGGTCTTGAGCGCTGCACAGACGAGCGTGGCGAGTTTCTCCGGCCCGAGCGTCTGGCAGAGTCGCTCGACCTGCGCCACGTTCGTCGCCTGCGCCCGCCCCACCAGGGGCGCCGGTCCCAGCTGATCGGGGATCGGAGTGAGCACGCCGGCGCGTCCGGCGACGATGGCCGCCTCCATGACCCGCAGCGGATGGAAGCAGAACCGCTGCAGCAGGCTTTCGGGCACGAGAAAGAAGTGGGTATAGACCCGGTATCCACCCCGGCCGCTGTATTCGCGGCCGGCAGAGAGCGTGCGGGAGATGCAGTAGCGTCCGGAGTCCAGGCGGTGGGAGTTGACGCTGTCGGCCAGGGGGCGCGGGTCGTACAGCGCATCGTGGCCCGGTCCCCACTGCGACAGCTCGCGTTTCTCGGCCAGCGTGATGCCGGGACTGGCAGACGCGATCTGGTACCCTTCATTCCGCCCGGTGCGAACCGACGTGAAGATCGCCTGCTCGACAAACACGCCGCCCCTCCTGCAGACAGAGAGTGTCGCTGCCGCACCCGCCGCCGGGCGCGCGGCCCTGGGCGGCCTCACACTCCGCTGCCCGTCATTGACCAATCTGGTGGACCATCCAGCGAAACGGCTCAATCACCCCTCGCGGCTCCACGCGCAGCGGTACCTGACGCGGCCCCCCCAGCTCCATCTGGAACGCGCAGGCACCCGCCACCCCCGCGGCAAAAAACTGGGTCCGCCCAAAGCGCTGGTTGCAGTGCTGCCACAGGCCGGGCGCATGCTTGCGCGCAAACTCCGACGCGTCGTCGAAGCAGGTCTCACACTGGTCGGCCTTGGTCAGAATGATGCTGATCGGGCGGCTCGGCCAGCCCTTCTTCGGATCGTCATCCAGCTCGCAGAGATAGGTCAGCATCTTCATGGCAAAGAAGTCCTGATCCTTCTCACCTTCCATCAGCCGCACGGCGTCGACCAGGATCAGCACGCCGGAGCACTTGGAGAGGAACGCCCGAATCACGGGATACGTGTGCGGATGATCGACTTCCTCCAGGATCGCCTCGCCCGAGAGATCGGGCATGATCAACTCCGTCGGGTTGCGTTTCTTCGCCGAACGCACCTGGCAGTGGATCCAGTTCCAGCGGTCGGGCTCGTTGGGCGTCTTGTCGGGAAACTCGCAATTGGCCAGCGCCGACATGGTCAACTGCTGGAGCGACACGGAGAACGCGCCCCGGGCCAGCAGCTGCAGGTCGTCGTTCGCGCGCGAGAGCATGTCCGTCAGCATGCCGAGATAGACGGTCTTGCCCGCGTCGGCCGAACCGATCGTCGCCACCAGCTGAGGCGCCGTCTTCCGCATGTTCGCCTGGTGTGCCAGCGCCATCGGGGCCTGGCAGTGCCGGCAGACCTCGGCGTCGAAGCTGTTCCCCCCCTCGCAGATGAAGCACGGCACCTGGACCGAATACTGGGCCAGGCGATAGGAGTCCATCGGTAGTACGCCTCTGCCACTCATACGAGTTCCTCCCCGGCCTCCGCGCCCCACGCTACCAACACGCCATCC
>DAISIS010000699.1:0-2453 GCA_036821925.1 Pirellulaceae bacterium | reverse complement strand
GCGCGTCTGTCACGGCTGGAGCCGGGGGACAGCACGCAATCGTGTATTCGCCGCGAGTTATATGGTGCCATGATCCGGGCCGCGCTGTTGCAGGACCGCGACGCGCTACAGGGCTTTCTGGAGGCCGACTATCAGGCCGGTTCCCGTGCTCGTGTGCTGCATCGAGCCGACGTGGTGCGCCAGTTGCTGCATGCCGTACGGGAGGTGTGTGCGCTGGTGCAACTCCCGGTCGTGTACGTATTCGACAACATGGAAGGGCTGCTGGCCCCGGCAGGGAACCTGCAGCCGCGGCGCGCGGCCGCATTTCTGGAGGGACTGGCCCAGGCGGTTGACCATACGCGCGGGTTCCTGTTTCTCGTGTTGTTCGAGCAAGGGCTGTACAGTCAGGCGTTGATGCATGCCGGGACCTTTGCACGCAGCCGACTCGATCTGGGGGTCCACGTGCCGGGGCATTGCCGCGTGGCCGAGTTGGAGCTGCAGCCGCCGACCCGGGCGGAATTGAGCGACCTGGTGCAGGGGCGGATGGCCGGGTTGCGTTCCCAGTTGCCGGGCGGGAATTCAGTGCCGGCGCACTTCCCGTTTTCCCCGCAGTTCCTGGAGGAACTGGGACAACTCAGTGGGCAGCCGATTCGCGGCCGGCTCGAGAGGCTGCGCGACGAATACAATCGGATCGTCTTCGGGCGCTGCGGCTTGGTCGCCGCTCCCGTGGACGTGCCGAGCCCGAACGAAGTCACGCGCGAGGAATTGGAGCGGATCTGGGAGGATGCGCTGTTGGAGGCGGGGCGCAGCCTGGAGGTGGCGTGGGCCGATCAGCAGGTCAACCTGACACGCGGGCTGAGCCAGTTGCTGCAAGCGGCACTGCCCTGGCCCGAGTATCTGCCGCAGCTGGATGCGGCCTGCCAGGCGCTGCCGATCGGCGACAATCCGCGTCACGGCTTTGCCACCCTGTTACGCTGTACCCAGCCGCCCGCACGCGTCGCGATCGGGTTTCTGCTGGCCACGGGCAAAGGCATGCCTCTGGACATGCGAGCCAAGTTCGCCGCGTTTTCCGACGAAAAGGCGCGCGCGAGTTGGCTCATCATCCTGTGGCCGACAGACAAGAGCGGCGGGGACCTGGTGGCAGCGCTGCCCGCCAAGACGCGGGAAGTGTGGGAGGAGTGTTGCCAGCAGCGTGCGGCTTGCCTGCGGGCCGTCGATCAGGTGTCGTTGCGCAAGATCCGCGCACTGCCGCTGTTCCTGGAGAACGCACGGAAACAAGATGTCAGTCTGTCCGACGACCTGCTGCGATCGTTCGTGCGGGAGCGATGCGCAGAGGTCTTTCCCCTGGCGATTCCAGCCCCGCAGGTGACCGAGCATGGAAACTGAAGTTCTCATCACTCCCGACCACGTGATGCCCAGACGGTGCGAGGTATCTCCAGCGCTGCTGGCGCAATCGCCCGAATCCGTGATCATCACGACGCGACGCGGGCGCGCCGTGCCGCTCGCGCTGGCCGGCTACCGGTTGCGGATGGGAGGTACCTACCAGATTCGCGTGACGGGGCCGGTGCGCGATGTGCGTCTGATCGGATTCCCGCGTCTCCTGGTGCAGCGTCAAGGCGAACCGCGGGAGTGCAACGATGACGGTGTGCGATACTGGTGCCGCGAGTTTCGTGTCCACCGAGCCAGCTTGTTCAGCATGATCACCAGCCTGGGCATTCATCCCGAGGAGTTGGAGATCGAGTCCACGCTGCTCGACGGCCGCAAAGTCTCGGTCTGCGTCCCGGTCGTGTTGGAGCTGGGGTTCACCTGGAAGATCGTGCTGCTGCTGGCGCTCTGGGCGTTCGTCCTGTCGGTGTCGGAACTGGTTTCCGCCGCTGTCTGGGACCATCGTACGGAGCTGTTCCAGTCACCGGTTCCGTGGCTGCAGGCCCTGGTCTTGGCTATGCTGTACCCGGTCATGACGTTTGTGCGCCGCGTGCACGGTCTGCAGAAGCGGGCTGGCGAGCTGCAGCAGCATTTCGATGCGATCTGGAGACTGCCGGAGCGGGGTGCACGCGACAGCGCGGAATGGCACGGCGCTGGACCGAAGCCGTGAGGCGGCGATCGGCCGGCCGGCGCGTCGGCAACCTCGCGACTTTGGTCGCAGAGAGACATGTGGGAGCGGGGCAGCCCGGGGAGTGGAGTGGCGATGGACACCCAGAACGTGGGCCTGATCGGTTTGGGGCTGATGGGCACGGCGCTGACCGAACGTCTGCTGGCGGCCGGCTACTCGGTGTGGGTCTTCAATCGCACGCGGGAAAAGGCTGCGCCAGTGGTGGCCCGCGGGGCGCAGTGGGCTGACAATCCGCTGGCTATCTGCCCGCGTGTGCTGATCAGCCTGTACACGACCGATACGGTCGAGGAAGTGCTCGGTCAACTGGACGGCGGACTGCGGCCCGGCCAGATTCTGATTGACACGACGACCGGCGAGCCGG
>DAISIS010000698.1:0-2458 GCA_036821925.1 Pirellulaceae bacterium | reverse complement strand
GTTACAGACAATCTCGACCGGCACGCGGTCGGCCGCCAGCGCCGTGATTTTGCACGGACCGTAGCAGGTCGCAGCCAGCCCGTTGTCGTAGGTTGCCAGCCACATGTGCGTCACGTAGTAGGGGACGATACGGTTCAGCGCGGCCGTACAGCACAGCGGGCTGTGCTTGGGCTGGTACGAACCTCCGCCGGCCCGCGGTCCGTGCGGGAAATCGGGGGACCCATTGGCAAACCGGTTGGGGCTCTGGAAGTAAACATGCGTCTTATAATCGCGTGACACGGCGGCGGCGCCCGCATTGAAGAACGCGCGTTCGGCCCGATCTGCCATGCGTCCGTCGCCGCTCACCGCGAGCAGGCTCACCTGGCTCCACACGTATCCGGCGACGTCGCAGGTTTCGCTCCCGCGGAACGCACCCGTCGGTTCGTACCACTCGTCGGACACCGGCACGCCGTGGGGCTGCATGGCGATGCGTTCGATCAGCTCATGCCAGCCGAGGGCCGCCTGCAGATAGCTGACCTCACCGGTCCACAGATAGGCCACCGCCCAGGGTGTCGTGTTTTCCAGGAACTCCACAACATGCTGGTTTTCCACGGCCGAACCGGGCCGCATGTCAGGCGCCGTGCGGTAACGGTTGAGATTCGGTTGCAGTCCCGGGCGCTCCGGGTCGAACATGGCCGTCAGCGCAGCCGCGATGGTCTGGTTTCCCGTCCACGTGTAGGTGTCATAGGCGGGCCACACGTTCGACATGCTGCCGCTGATCGATCGCAGACAATCCGCGTCGGTACCGTAAGCGGTTTCCAGCGCCTGGAGAATCTGCGGGTCGCGCGATCCGGCGTAGTAACCCGTCATGGCGCGTCCCAGCAGGCCGCAGGCCCAGAGCGGCCAGCCTCCCAGAGCTGCGTTGACCGCGTCCCGGTCGGCCGGGTTGTTCCTGTCGAGCCACCAGAGGAAGAGCAGCCCGTCCGGGCGCATGTGCTCCGCCACCGCGTGCAGGCGTCGCTTCGCCTGCTCTATCAGAGCATCGTCATGGAGGGCGTAACCGAGCCGCGCGAGGCCATCGAACCAGTACCCGCCCCCTTCGTACGGCCAGGCACCTTTGTACCAGAACAGCCCCTCGCCAGTCATCGTGTGATCGGCAGCCCACGCCCGCTTGAACTCATCATCGTACTGATCCATGTGTCCGGTGAAGCCGTCCCGCGCCGCCAGGCACCAATCGCGCAGCCAGCCCGCAGGCTCTACCGCGCCGGGTGGCAGCGGCAGAAATGCCGGCCGCGTGCGAGGCTCAAAGGGGCGCGCATAGTTTGCTGGTTCCGAACTGCCGGGCTCGGACACGCGCGGCGGATCGGCCAGCGCACACACCCCTCCGAAAACCACGATCCCGGATAACAGCGCAATACCGGCTGACATCGTGCGTATGCTCTTCATGACGATTCTCCTGAGTTGTCCACGATCTTCCAGATGATAACACGATCGAAGACCAGCGAGGCGCCGCCCGTCCACAGAACACGCGACTCATATGCTCCCCCCGGACGATCGTGGTCAAACACCAGCGCGACGGACCTGTATTCCCCCACAGGCAGCTCCTGGGCTGTCACCATGCGCGATCCCAGAATCACAGCTGCCCCCGCGGCGCAGACCTCGACCTGCGCCACATCGCCAGTGCCCTCGGACGTGCGTTTGAGTCTGAACAGCGCCAGGTACCGGCCCGCCTCCAGGCTGGCGTACGGCCCGTATACCAGGAACCCGGGCGCGGCAACGCCGGCCTCGGCCTCCCAGGCAACCGATCCCGCGGCATCGACAACCTGCCGACCGGTCATGTGCGCAAGTGTCTCGCTCCCCAAATCGCTGACGAATTGCAGCCGCGTATTCTTGGGGATATCCCCCAGGATCTCCAGGCCGGGTACACGCCTCACGTCCGTCGCGGCCTGCCGCAAGCCGAATGGTCCCCGGAGGTCGACGGTGACCCGGTCGGCGATCGGCCGGCCGGATACCACGAATTCCGCTGCGGCGTCTGGTTCCAGCATCGCGTCGGCCGGAGTGAGCGAAGCGCTGTCCAACCCGCTCACCGTGACGTCAGCCGGCATCGCCTGCGCCGTGAAATTCTCTACAGCACACCGGACGTCCACATCATGTCCTTCCACAGCGGCAACGGTCTGCGGCAGACGGGCCGTCACCTGCACGACGGATGCCAGCCTGTCGTAGTGCTGTTTGAACAGGTCGAAGAACGTGTACAGGTCGACCACTTCGAAGGGCTCGTCCGGGTGCTGCGCTGCAAACAGGTCGAGGGACGCCTTGACCTGCGCCGGCGAGACCCAGACACAGCGAAAGTAGTAGAACCCCGGCTCGTCCTGTTGACGCTGCTTGACCGCCTTGTGGATCTCACCCGCAGTGTACTCCGGGGAATTGGGGTCCGCGCCAAGCAACTGTACGATCGGCATCCCTTTCCACACGTGAGGCC
>DAISIS010000697.1:0-2461 GCA_036821925.1 Pirellulaceae bacterium | reverse complement strand
GGCCCCTTTGCCCCTGCCGGCGCTGCCTTTTATGATGGTGGCGTGGGGCAAGCCGAGCCAGCAACGGTAATGACGCGCGATCTGCCTGTGCGTGGCACACGATGCGGAGGTGGTGTGAAGATGAGCGTTTTCCGGCAATTTGGCCAGCGGCTGTTGCGGTACTTTCTGGCGGGCGCTTTCGCCATCCTGCCCTTGGTCGTGACCATTGCGATCGTGATCTGGGTGGCCGGATTTCTGCAGCGGTTCCTGGGGCAGGACACGCCGATCGGGCGTATCGTGCGCAACCTCGGCTGGCAGTTCTCGCCGGAAGACAAGACCCTGGCCTACGTCATCGGCTGGGCGGTGGTGCTGGGCCTGGTCTTCCTGTTGGGGGTCGCGGTGGAAACGGGGGCCCGGCGTCTGGTGCAGTCGCTGACCGATGCGGTGCTCAACCGTGTGCCGGTGGTGGGAGGGATCTACAACACCTCCAAGCAACTCGTGTCCATGCTCGACCGGCAGGATCAGGCGGACTTAAAAGGCATGAGCGTCGTGTACTGCATTTTTGGCGGATCGCAGGGGACGGCCTTCCTCGCGCTGCTCGTCTCGCCGCAGATCTACACCATCAACGGGCGTGATTACAAGATCGTCATTGTGCCGACCGCTCCGGTGCCGTTCGGAGGCGGTCTGCTCTTCGTGCCGACCGACTGTATCCGGGACGCCGACATGTCGGTCGAGGGGCTGATGAGCATCTACGTGTCGATGGGGGTCACGGCGCCGCAGTTTGTGCATCCGTCGATCACAGGTGCTGCGGCGGCCGAATGACCGGTGCCGCCGCGTCTCTGATCCGCGCGATCCGACACCGTGTCGTTCGCGCCGCGCGAGCGTGTGCGTTCAGGGCGCCAGGGCGGAGGGAGGCGGCGCGGGGTCGTTCAGCGGCACAATCCAGGCCTGGTGAGCCGCGGCAGCCACGATGGCGGCTGCCAGATTGACCCAGCGGCAGCAGGCGTCCAGGATCACGCTGTCGGCGGTGACGACCAGATCCTGCGTCTGGGTCAGTTCGCGATCGGGATCCGTCACGAGTTGAGTCTGCCAGGGCCAGCCTTCGGCCTCTGCGAGGGCCACGATGAGCTGGCTCAATCGGCCGCTGTTGGAGACTGGCCGATCGAGCCACCACGTGCAGTGCGCGGGAGGCGCGTGGCTGAAAAAAGCTCCGATGGCACGCAGGGCTGGCATCGTCTCAGCGACCTTCCGGTAGCTGCCGTGCACGCTGGCCATGTCGCGCAGGCACTGGTCGCGGCCGCACAGCAGCACGCCGCCCGCCAGAGCCGCTTCGACGGTCATCAGCAGATTGAACCCGTCGATGCTCACCCCCTGCCCCGCCACCGCCTGCCAGGGCAGGCACGAGGCGGCGCGCCGCAGCAGCGACTGGTCCGAGCAGGCACAACGCTGCACGGCCAGCCGCTGGCGGGCGTTCAGGCGGAAGCGATCGCCGACCAGCTTCAGCGCCGACTCCCAGGCATAGCCGCCGGACAGCAGCCACGACAGGTGACGCACCGCGCACTGCAGATAGCGCCACTGCTCGGGCGCGAACAGAGCGGCATCTTCCGGATGCGGCCCGCGATGTCGGCGTGTGTCAGGCACGGTGCGCTGACTCCTCCTGCCCCCGTGTGGTGACCACTCCACTGCGACACAGTTCGCGGCCCGCCGGTGTGTCCACCAGCAGGGCGCCGGACTCATCGATCCCTTGGCACAAGCCGACCGTGACACGCTGGCCGGCGTCCACCTGAACGCGGTGGCCGGTCAACATGCACAGTTCCTGCCACCGGCTGGCGAGCGCGGTGTCAGCGCGGGCCAGCGCCGCCAGCTGCTCGGCCAGCTGCCGCAACACGTGCGTGAGTACGACGGAGAGATCGAACCGGTAGCCGACAGCATCGACCAACGAGATGGCGGTGGCAGCTACGGCCGGAGGGGCAGCGGCCAGGGAGTTGTTCACGTTCAGGCCGATGCCGAGCACCAGCCGCGCCGGCGCCCGCGGGGAGGTCTCCGCCAGGATGCCACAGATCTTGCGACGCTGGACGAAGACGTCGTTGGGCCATTTCAGGCCGATCTGCAACCCCGGTCGCAGTTGCTGCAAGGCGTCGTAGACCGCCAGCCCGGCCGTCAGGGAGATCCGCAGCCAGGACGGCTCGTCGCTCGAGTTGATCCGCGGCAGGATCAGGGAGAAGGTCAGCGCGCCGGGCGCCGACCACCAGCGATTGGTGCCGCGCCCGCGGCCGCCGGTCTGCACGTCGGAGAGCACCAGGGCCGGCAGTGCGAGCGCGGGGTCCTCCGCCCAGCGGGTCGCACGCGTATTGGTCGACTCAATCTCCCGGTGGTGCTCGACCGTCTGGACAAATGTCGTGCGCCGAATCTGCTCCAGATCACGCTCCCCGAAGCTGAAAGCCCCCGCTCCGTGCGTCACGCGTCACCCTTTCCCTGTCGG
>DAISIS010000696.1:0-2466 GCA_036821925.1 Pirellulaceae bacterium | reverse complement strand
GCTTCCCGCTGAGCATCCATTTCGAAGCCACTTGCGGGGTGTCCGCGGCGGGGTTTCGGACCTTCGCGCAGATGCTCGAGTACTGGTCGCCGGAGACCCGCTGACCCCGGTCGGTTAGCTCAGCCGGCGCTGTCCTCGGGGGAACGCAAGCGCGGTGCGCGGTCCCGGCCGGCCGTTCTCGTCCCGCATCCATCGGCTGACGTCGGACGAGATGCAGGAGTTCCTGGCGGGAGCCGGCGCGGCCTGTCACAGCACGCCCGCCGCCGGCGACACGTATTCCGACGCGGCGGCCGCCGAGCAGTCGAACCGCTGCCTCGCCTGCGGCTGCGTGGCGCATGGGAGCTGCAAACTGGAACGCTATGCCATCCTCTATCAGGCGGATGCCACCCGGTATGAAGGCCAGCGCCGACCCTACGAAGTGATCGGTCGGCACGCAGCGGTGCTGTTTGAGCCGGGCAAGTGCATCAAGTGCGAGCTGTGCGTCAAGATCGCGGCCGGGGCGCAGGAGCCGCTGGGCCTGACCTTCGTCGGCCGCGGGTTCGACGTCGAGCTGCGCGTCCCCTTCGGCGGCGATATGGACGCGGCACTGACGAAGGTGGCGGCCGAGTGTGTGGCCGCCTGCCCCACCGCCGCGCTGCAATTCGCGCGGCATGCGACCACGCACCCTGAGGACCGCTGCGCCGCGGATTGAGCGCGGGCCGGCTGTGCAGGTACCGCATCGGCCATGTGCCGCCCGGCAGTCGGCCAGACGCTACTTCGCCTCCTCCGGCACATACGCCAGCGACGTCTGCAACGGATAGCTGCAGGTACATCCGGAACTGGCCTCGGGGATCAGCAGCAGCCCGCCAACCGGCAGCATGTTGATGAAACAGCCGGGGCGCGAGACCGTGTTGATCCGCCGGGCCCGCCCGTCCGGTCCGAGGTCCCATTGCCAAGGGTTGCTGCCGCGCCAGAACAGACTGTCGGCCGACGCCGAGACATTGCCGCAGCCATGCCCCAGGCGATCGAACTTCCACCCCTCCCGCTGCTGACCCGTGTGCAGGTCGTACGCCAGGGGGTACGTATAGACCGTGTTGCCCACGATCGTGGGATGGCGATTCTGTTCGCCATGTCCACCCCGCGGATCGTAGAGCGTGTTGTGCCCGGCCGTCCACAGCGTCTGGCCGGTGCCGGCATCGAGCAGCTGGAAGAAGTACCAGAGCTTGTTATCGATGTAGCGATTGCCGCTGACGAGCAGTTTCTCTTGTGCGTAGTTCGTGTAAGCGATGTGCCGGTAATTCTCCAGGCTCAGCGGTATCTTCCACAGCTCCTTGCCGGTCTGCAGGTCCAGCGCGACCAGGAAGTTGGGGCCCTCCAGGAACGTGCTCATCGGCATCCGCCCCTGACGGTTCTCCAGAGCTGCCGGACTGTGGTTCGCCAGCGCGTACAGGCGTCCGCCGCCAATGGCGATCGTGGTATTGAGCAGCACACCGGACTCGTAGCGCCAACGCAGGGAGGCGTCCTGGACGCTCAAGGCGAACAGCGCGTCGCTGGTGACCAGCGACATGCTGTCATCCCACAGGGCTACGTCCGCCTCCCGACTCTGTTCGAAATACGCCGCACCCGGTCGGCACTGGCTGCCGATCAACAGCTCATCGACCCGCGCCACGTACCCCCACTGCCGCGGCTCGTCGGCCGCCTGGTCGGGCATCGCCAGTTCGCGCATCGTAGCACCCGTGGCCACGTCCAGCTCATGGCATGTGGGGCCGGCCACAACATAGAGCGCCCGCTCGTCCACGACGTAGTTGCTGCAGTCCAGGAACGCGCCGAGGCGCAGCGACTGCGGGATCTCGCGCTGCCACAGGTTGGTGCCGTTGTACGCGTCGACCGCGATGACCCGATTGTCGCCGGGCACGAACAGCCGTCCGGCCTTGTACAGTGGCGGCACGTTGCGGTGGTGCCGATCGGCCATCAGCCGCGGGCCCGGCTCGCCATACCATTGGACCCGCAAGGGGCCGTGCACATGCTGATCCATCGTACACGCCGTATTGGCGGGATCGGCGAAACCGTGTGTCCACTGGCCGGCACCGGCCAATGGGCCGCGCGTGACCTGGATCCAGGTTGTGCCCGGAAGGGCCACCGTCTGCACCGCCAGGTCGTCGCCGGCCAGCGCCGTGGTCCAGGCCTCCACGCTGGCAGACTCGGCCGTGGCAAAGCCGCCAATCCAGGCGCTGCCCCCTTCGGGGCGCAGCACGCGGCGAATCTGCGCGACGTTTTCCGCACTCAAAGGCACCGCGCCGGGATCGACCAGCAGCAGGTTGGCGAAATACGCCGGATAGGGAAACGTGGTCCCGGCCACCTGGTGCGCGCACACGCGCACGCCGTAGGGCAGCTGTTGTGCGAGTGCAGGCCGCAGGGCGGCGATCGTTTCCGCATGGGAGTCGGCCAGGGTCAGGTGCAGCCGCGAGTGCGCGGCCAACACGGGCA
>DAISIS010000695.1:0-2477 GCA_036821925.1 Pirellulaceae bacterium | reverse complement strand
GGCCTGCCGGCGGCTAGAATGCCGGATGGCCAGATTGCTCTTGGGGGATCTCTCCGAACAGCGGTATCTCGTCTTGGGAACAGGAGAAGGTTCTATGTCCCGATTTCTGGTTGGGTGTGGTGTCGTGTTGTGGGCCTTCACGGTGTTAGACGCTCCGCGGCGGGCGGTCTCGCAGGAACGGTCGGACGATCCGTTTGCAGCGCCACCGGCCGCCGCACCCGAGTCTCCGCCCCCCGCAGCGTCACCCTCCGCGGCGGCGCCTGTCGCGACTGCGGGGTGGTCGTTTCCGGTGACCCGGGCGACCGACGTGGCTGCCGAGCAGGCGATCGCGGCGGCCTTGGATTCCGTGGCGGATGTGGCGTTCGAGGAGACGCCGCTGGCCGACGTTGTGGCTCACCTGCACGCCAGCACGCAGGTCCCGATCATGCTCGACCGGCGAGCGCTGGACGACGTCGGCATGGGCAGTGACACACCCGTGACGTTCGCGCTGCGCGGTGTGTCGCTCCGCTCGCTGCTCAGGCTGATGTTGCACGATTTGGACCTGACCTGGATGGTGCGGGACCAGGCGCTGGTCGTCACCACGCGCGAGGTGGCAGAACGCAACCTGGCCACGCGGGTGTATGCGGTCGCGGACTTGGCACCCGTGGTGCGCCCGCGGCTGATCGCCGGCGTGCCGTCGGACCGCTACGACACGCTGACGAACGTGATCGAGTCGGTGGTGGGGCCCGAGAGTTGGGATCGCGTGGGTGGCGCGGGCAGCGTCGAGTTGTTTGAACGCTGGGGCACGCTGGCGGTGTCCCAGACAGCGGAGAACCACGAAGCCCTGGAGACGTTGCTGGCGGCCGTGCGCAAGGCGCAGCACTCCGCGGCCGGCACGCCCGGTCCGGACGGCAGCTTTGCGGCGGTGCCGGTTCTCTCGGAACAGCAGCTGGTGGCACACCGGACGATCCAGCAGGCGCTGGAGGCGCCGGCCGAGTGCAGTTTCGAACAGCAGCCGCTGCAGGAAGTCGTGCAGTGGGTTGGCCAGACATACCGGATTCCGGTGGTGATCGATCGCCGCGCGCTGGACGATGCGGGTATGGGCAGCGACACGCCGGTCACCATCTCGCTCCAAGGCGTCTCGCTGCGCGCGGCGCTGTACCACATGCTGCGCGAACTCAATCTGACCAGCGTGATCAGCTGCGAGGTGCTGAAGATTACCACCCTGGAGGAGGCCGAAAAGAACCTGCAGACCTGGGTCTATCCGGTCGCCGATCTGATTGCGGCGGCAGGATCAGCGCCGGATGGTGCGGATCGGCGCGCGGACGACTACGACGCGCTCATCGCGACGATTGTGGCGACGATCCAGCCCGACTCGTGGGACGAGGTGGGGGGCCGAGGCGTGATTGAGCCGCTGAGTCCCGGGCAGTTGCTGGCGGTTGCGCAGACGCAGCGCGCGCACGAAGAAATCACCGGCCTGCTCCAGGCCATGCGGCAGGCCCGGGCGGCTTCCGCGGACACGCTGCCGGCAGCCGCGGCCGACGCGTCCGCAGCGCCGGCACCGCTGCAACTGAAGCTCTACGAGACCTTCGGCCTGGCCGTCGACCAGTTGCAGCTCGTCATTCAAGGCACCGTCGCGCCGGGGACCTGGGGCGCGGGGCCCGATCAGGGCGCGATCTTTCTGTGGGGCGACCGCCTGTTGATTCGGCAGTCGCCGGCGGTGCACGCGGACGTCCAGGAGTTGATCCGGGAACTGCAGATCCTGGGCCGCGGCGGCTACGGTATGGGCAGTGACATGGGCGGCTTCTTCTGACGAACGGGGCTGGGCCCCAGTCTGGCGGCGACGTGCAGCGCGCCGTGAGCAAAGGAGGTTCGAAATGGCAATGGTACCTACAACGGGTCTGATGAGCTTGCTGATGCTGGTGGTTCTGGGAGGCGGTATCGGACTGCCGTTGGGCGTGCCACCCCAGCAGCCGGATCCGATGCTGGCGCATGCCGCGCCCCCGCACTGCCTGTACTACGTCGCCTGGGTCGGGATGGCGGATCCGGACCCGGCGAGTGGGAACCATACCGAGCGGCTATTGGCGGAGCCGGAGGTGCAGCTGTTCATCCGCGAACTCCGGACGCTGGCCACGCAGGCTGCCGAGCGATTCGGACAGCACGGCGCGCCGTTCCAGCAGACCGTGGCGTCGCACGCGCCGCTGCTGGCCGAGGTTCTGTTGACCCACGCCACGCTGGTCTTCGTGGAACGCGTGACGCCCCAGCCGAGCGGAGCACTGGTCGTCAACCTGGGAGACGACGCCGCGGCCGTCCAGGACGCCTTGCGGGCGCTGCGGGCGTGTGTTCCCGCCGCGATGGTGCAGGACGTCCAGGTGGCCGGGATCGCGTGCGTCCGCATCCAGCCGAGAGGTGATGCTCCGGCGATCACGATTGGCATGCGGGATTCCTACCTGATTGTGGCGGTCGGCCAACAGAGTCTGGAAGGCCACCAAATCCAG
>DAISIS010000694.1:0-2512 GCA_036821925.1 Pirellulaceae bacterium | reverse complement strand
CGGAAGTGTGAGTGAAAGAAGGAAGCCAGATGAGATCATCAGCGTAGCACACCGGCCTGCAAACTGCCACCGCACGGACAGGGCGGCCACTCAAAATGGCTGACTGCCGCGCCGGCGAATGTAGATCTGATCGACGGAGGCGCGGTCGGACAGCGACAACAGGTACAGGACGGTCTGGGCGACGTCGCTCGGCTGCAGCAGCACAGACCGATCCAGGTCCGGGCGCGCCGCACGCACCATATCGGTGTCAACGCCGCCTGGCAACACAGCGCTCACTCGGATCCCGTGCTTCTGCACCTCCACCGCCAGGCTCTTGGTCAGCCCCATCACGCCGTGTTTGGCCGCCGAGTAGGCCGACTGGTTCGGATAGCCTTTGAACCCCACCACGCTCGAGATGTTGATGATGTATCCGTGCTGCTGCGGGATCATCAGCCGGATCGCCTGCTGACAGCACAGGAACACTCCGCGCAGGTTCACGGCCACCACCTGATCGAAGTCCGCAGCCGAGAACTCTTCCACCGGCCCATACCGACCCTGGCCGGCATTGTTGACCAGGATGTCGAGACGCCCGCAGCGCGCATGGACCTGCTCGAACAGGCGGCTGACCTCCGACTGGTCCGCCACGTCCGCCCGGATGGCCACGGCCGTTCCTCCGCGGCCGGTGATGTCCCGGGCCGTCGCCTCAATCTGTTCCGCCGTTCGCGCCACGGCGACGACGGTCGCCCCCGCCTCGCTCAGCGCATCGCAGATGGCTCGACCAATGCCCCGGCCCGCTCCCGTCACGACGGCCACTTTCCCCTCAATACTGCGTGTCATCTCGCATTCTCCGGATCGGTCGTATGGCCCTGGCTGCACAGCGCGCCGCGGGCCGCTCTCCGAGCGTATCGCGTGCGGCCCAACGCCTCAACCTGTCGAGCGGGCGCGACAAGGAGCCCCGGGGACAGCGGTGGGGCGGGCGCCGGCGCACTCGCCTCCAGCTGCTCCCCATCTACGCAGCCCTGTTCCACGCACCATCCGAATCGGGCAGATGGATCACTCGGAGGACGCTGCCCTGCTGGTCGAAGAACTCGATCCGCTCGCCGCCCGGGCGCATGATGACCCGCACATGGCAGCACACGAGACTCCGGCCGACATAGCATCCATCCTGAACCAGAATCGTGGTGTCCGTGATCGAGATGCGGGGGTCTGGGATCCCCAGCTCTTTGAGAGTCTCGACAACAATCTGGTGCGCATTGGCCTGGGTGATATAGTCCATGGTTCCATCCTGGACGATACGCCTCCCGCTGCCGGATCTGTAAACGTCTCGGGAGTGTATCGAGACAAGCAATTGTTGCGAATACCGATTGGCACAAAACAGCCCAGTCTCTGGACGTATCGACGTGATCCGGCAGTTCCGGTTGAGAAATCTGTCAAAACGCACCGTCGCCGCTCATGCAGTCTTGCCGCGTGTTGTCCGGCTGGCGACTTGGGAACCTCAGGAGATTTGCGCCACGCGGCGAACCGCAAGGCGGCCAGCGCCGCAGGCTGTTCCGCGCGCGATCGCACAGAATATGGATGGCCATACTGCGGCACTCTATTGGCGCGTGGGCCCGCCCGTCCCAGGGGCTAACGCACACCGTACCGCGCGTTGAAGGCCGCGGCATGTGTGACGACCTGTGGGTACGTGGCGCTGGTCATGGTTCGTTCCGGCTGCCAGGGGAAGTGCCAGACCCAGAGCGCGATCAGCGAGACATTCTCGGCTTCCAGGGCGTCCAGGCAATCGCAGAGCCAGCGTCCGGTCGGATCGGCCTGGTTGCTGGGTGCGGCTCCCAGTTCGCCGATGAACACGGGCGCTGCGGCAGCATGAGCGCAGCGCACGAGTCGGCGCACCTGTTCCACAGTCGTCATGCCTGCCCACGGCACGTCGTTCGGGGCGGGTGTGTCGTCGCCGTAGACGTGGAAGCTCAGGACATCCAGCGGTTCCGGCTGGGAGGCCAGATTGTTGGCGAGCCATTCGCGCCAGGTGTCCCTGCGGAATTGGAAGTGCGGAAAGGTCTCGCGGCGACTGGTGCATTCGGGCCGCACGTGTGCGTCGCCGCTGGTGACCAGGTGGTTGGGATCCAGACCCTTGATGAAAGCTGTGTGCTCGCGATAGAGCCGCAGGTAGTCAGCCCAGTTGAGGCTGTCATCGACCCGACCTGTTTCGCGGACGCTGGTGGTGCCCGGCGGATACACGCCGACGGGGAGCAGCCGGCGGCCGTCCATATTGACGTCGGCATGCAACATGCCCTCGTTGACCAGTTCCCACATGAGGACGGTGGGGTCATTCTGATACCGCGTGACGAACTCACGGACGTACTGCTCCACCCACTTGCTGGTCTTGGACTGCGGGTCCAGGATAGCGCGGCCGTGCTCGCCGAGATGCAGGTAGGGCCCCGGAATGGTGCCCAGGCAGGGGACGAGTCTCAGGCGGTGCTGCCGGCAGAGGGCGAAGAGTTCGTCCATGAGCGACCAGTACCGCGCCGGATCCCGG